>JACCUC010000252.1 GCA_013812065.1 Thermoleophilaceae bacterium
GCCGGTCGCCCGCCACCAGGGCGACCGCGAGGGCGGTGGCCACGAGCGCGACCATGCTCGACTGCGAGTAGGAGAACCACAGGCCGGCGCCGAGCGCCAGGAGCACGGCCACCGACGGCCACAGCCGGGTGCGCCCGAGCCATAGGGCGACCAGCACGACCACGATGGCCAGCACGAGGTGGCGCCCGTAGTGGCTCGGGTCGTCGAACAGCGAGGTGACGCGAAACAGCGAGCCGTAGGCGTTGCCGGCCGCGAGGTCGGGCGAAGAGAAGAAGACCCGGCCCGCGGCGGCCTGGTAGAGGCCGACGGCCGCGAAGATGAGCGCGGGAACGACGAGCGCGGCGGCGAGCAGCCGCGCGAGGCGCGGATCGTCGACGGGCGCGCGCGCCACCACTGCGGCGAGTGCGGCGAACGGAAGCCAGAAGAAGACGAGCTCGTCGGCCGCGGCCGACGGGTCGCGGGCCCACAGGATCGATACGGCCACGACCCCCAGGAAGGCGGTGCCCGGGATGGCCAGGGCGCGGGGGAGCGAGCGCACCGGCTCGCCCCGCAGCAGCCGCCACGCGAGCGCGAGCACGGCCGCCGCGAGCACGGCGTAGAGCGGAAGCAGCCGTCCCAGCTCGCCCGACGTGGCGAGCTCGAGCGGCAAGCCACCGCCTGCGCCGAGCTCGAGCGGTGGGCGCAAGGGTGCAGCCACGAGCGCCAGCGGGGCCACGGCGATCGGATACCGCACGAGCAGCACCGCCAGCGCGGCGAGGAGGGTCAGGCCGATCGCAAGCGCGGCGAGCCCGGACGGCGAGCCTGCCAGGGAGGCCAGGGCCTCGCCGAACTGCCCGTCCGCGAGCAGCGCTGCCTCCGCGAGCGCGAGCACGAGGAAGCCGGCGAGGAGGGTCGCGCGCGAGCGCGAGAGCAGCAGCAGGCCGGGGCCGAGCGCTCCGGCCCCGGCGGCCAGGTAGGTCATCGCCCTCCGGTCGAGCCAGGCTTCGTGGAACGCCCCAACTGTATTGCAGCCCCGGAGATGGCTGATTCGCGCCGGCCGCGGTTGCGGGCCTCGGCCGCCTCGCGCAGGCCCATCCCCCGCCAGGGCGCCAGAGCCTGCCGCGCGTGGAGCAGATAGCGGCGCGGCGCATGGCCGGGGAGGACGACGGCGGCGAGCGCGCGCACGAGGTACGGCCACGCGCCGAGCGCCCGCACGGCGATCGCGACCGCGTGCGAGTGGTGCTTGACCATGTAGCGCTCGCGACCGCGGTGGAACTCGACGATCCTCCGCTCGGCGGCCGCGTCGGCGGAGAGCTGCTCGCGGTGCACGGCCCGGGCGGCCGGCACCCACAGCGTGCGCCAGTTCGCGTCGCCGAGCCGGCGGCAGAGGTCGGTCTCGTCCGAGTAGACGAAGAAGGCCGGGTCGAGGTAGCCGACCTCCGCGGCCGCGGAGTGGCGCACGAGCATCGCGCTCGACTGCGCCCAGCCGACCGACCGGGTGCGCTCGCCGCGGCTCTGTACGACGAACCATCGGTGCAGGAAGAGGGCGCCCGCGAGCGCGGTCCCGAGGCCGGGAAGGCGCCACGCGCACGGCTGGGGACGGCCGGAGGCGTCGAGGAGCCGGGCGGCCGCGACCCCGGCCCGCGGGTCGGTGTCGAGGGCGTCCACGAGCGCCTCGACCGCGCCCTCGCAGAGCTCCGAGTCCTCGTTCAGGAGCAGGCACAGCTCGCCCCGGGCGGCGCGCAGGAGGCGCGTGTCGTTCGCGGCCTTGCCGTCGCGCTCGGTCAGCTCGATCAGCCGCACGTGGCGGCCGAGCTCCCGCACCATCGCCGCCGAGCCGTCGTCGGAGGCGTTGTCGAGCACGAGCACCTCGTGCTCGAGCCCGGCGGGCGCCGTCGTGGCGATGGCGTCGAGGCAGGCTTGCAGGAGCTCGCGTCCGTCCGTGTTGACGACGCAGAAGGAGAGGCGCATGGCCCCATCTTCGCGATCCGCGCGGCTGCGAACGCGTCGGCGGCCGTTGCTAGCCTCGCCAAGCCGGTCGCCGGGCCAACACGCTCGTGCCGCGCGCAGACGCTCTCGCCGCCCCGCCCGCCATGAGCAAGCTCCTCCAGACCCTCGCCAACCACCGGCGGGCCAGCGTGCTCGCCCTCGCCCTGTCCGCCGTCGCGGTCGTCGCGGCCGGTCTCCTCTACCTGGAGTCGAAGCGGAGCGAGCTCACCGTCGGCCCCGGAGCCGCGGTCGAGCCCGAGCCCCCGGAGCCCCCCGAGACCAAGCCGAGCTCCTTCGTGTGGCCGACCTTCGGCTACACCCGGGCCCGCACCCACAACTTCCCGAGCAGGCTCGAGCCGCCCTTCCGGTCGGTCTGGAAGGTCCGTCCGAGCGGCAAGCTGCTCGAGTTCCCGCCCTCGCTCGCCCGCGGGCGGCTGTACGTGGTCGAGAACGAGGGTCGCGTGCTCGCCCTCTCGGCGCGCACCGGGCGGACGCTGTGGCGGCGCGACCTCGGCAAGCTCGCCGCCTCCACGCCAGCCTACGCCGAGGGACGCCTGTACGTGACCGTGCTTGCGGGCGGGAGCAGGGACGAGGGCCGCGTCGCCGCGCTCAGCGCCCGCAGCGGGCGGACGATCTGGAGCCGCGACCTGCCGAGTCGCACCGAGTCGTCACCGCTCGTCGTCCGCGACCGGCTGTACTTCGGAGCCGAGAACGGGACGGTCTATGCGATGCGCACCCGGAACGGGCGCATCGACTGGACCTACGAGGCCGCCGATGCGGTCAAGAGCGCCCTCGCCTACGACAAGGGACGGCTGTACTTCGGCGACTACGCGGGCGCGGTCAACTCCCTGCGCGCCCGCGACGGCGAGCTCGTGTGGAGTCGCAGCAACGTCAGCCCGGAGAACTTCTACGGCACCCCGGCCGTCGGATTCGGCCGGATCTTCCTGTCCACGACCGACGGCGTCGTCCACGCGCTGCGGATGAACGGCAACGTCGACTGGCGGTTCACCGCGGGCCCGGAGGGCTACTTCTACGCCTCGCCCGCGCTCGGCAAGCCGCCGGGCGGCGGGCCGACGGTCTACATCGGCTCGCAGGATCGCCGCTTCTACGCGCTCGACGCGCGCTCGGGACGCGTCCGCTGGCGCAAGACGACCACGGGGGCGATCTCCGGCACGGCGACGATCATCGGCGACCACGTCTACTTCTCGGCCCTGCACGGCCGGATGACCTACGGCGTTCGCGCCCGCGACGGCAAGGAGGTCTTCCGCCGCCGCCAGGGCGCCTTCAACCCGGCGATCGCCGACGAGCGGCGGGTCTACCTGATCGGCTACTCGACGATCACCGCGCTCGAGCCGCGGAGGGAGGCGCGACGAGGTGAGCGCCGGCGGCGATCACCTGCCCGAGGCGGTGAGAGGCGCCGACCCGCGGGCAAGCCTGAGCGTCGCGGTCGCGGGGACCGCCGAAGCTGATTCTCCTCCGGGTCACCGAGGGTCCACCGACCCCTCGCCCCAGCCGGCCGTGCACGTAGCCCTCGTCGACCCCTCGGCGTTCACGCCCGCCTACGACCATGCCCTGGCTGGGGCCCTCGCCCGTCGTGGCGCCGAGGTCGACCTCATCACGAGCCGGTTCCCCCACGGGTCGGTTCCGGCCTGCGAGGGCTACCGGGTGCGCGAGCTCTTCTACCGCGGAGCCGCGCGGCTCGGTCCCCACTCGGCGGCCCGCACGCCGGCGAAGCTCGCGGCTCACGTCCCGGGGATGCTGCGCCTGCGGGCGGCGACCCGGCACGCCGACGTCGTGCACTTCCAGTGGCTCGCCGTGCCGCAGGTCGACGTCGGCCTGCTGCCCCCGCGCCGGCCCCGCGTGCTCACCGCCCACGACGTGCTCCCGCGCGAGCCGAGGCCGGGCCAGCTCGCGGCGACGCGGCGCATCCTGCGGACCGTCGACGCGGTCGTCGTTCACTCCGAGCACGGCGCCGCCCGCCTGCGCGCCGAGGCGGGAGTTCCGTCCGGGCGGATCCACGTCATTCCCCACGGCGCCTTCGACCACCTCACCCGCCAGGCCGACGAGCAGCCCCTACCCGCCGAGCTGGCGGCGGTCGAGGCCCCGGTGATCCTCTTCTTCGGGCTGGTGCGCCCCTACAAGGGCGCCGACGTCCTGATCGAGGCGTTTCGCGAGGTCGAGGGAGCCGAGCTGTGGATCATCGGAATGCCGCGGATGTCGCTCGAGCCGCTGCATGAGCTCGCCGCGTGGGCGCCCGGCACGGTCCGCTTCGTCTCCCGGTACGTGGCCGACGCCGAGATACCGGCGCTCATGCGCCGCGCCGACCTCGTCGTCCTGCCCTATCGCGAGATCGACCAGTCGGGCGTGCTCTACACTGCGCTCGCGTTCGGCAGGCCGCTCGTGCTGTCGGCGGTCGGCGGCTTGCCCGAGATCGCCGAGCGCCACGGTGCGGCCGAGCTCGTGCCGCCCGGCGACGCCCCGGCGCTCGCGGCGGCCCTAAGGGCCCTGCTGGCCGACCCGCAGCGCCGAGCCACCCTCGGGGCCGCCGCGGCGCGAGCGGCGGCCGGACCGTACTCCTGGGACACGGTGGCCGGACGCACCCTCGCGCTCTACGAAGAGCTGCTCGGGCGTTAGCGAGCCGTGCCCGATTGGCGGACATAATCCGCTCGTGCTGAGAGCCTTGTTCTGGACCGCGAGCGCCCTGCTCGTCTATGCGCACGCCGGTTATCCGGCGGTCCTGTGGCTGCTGGTCCGCGCCCGGGGCGCAAGGCGAGGAGCGGCCGAGAGCGAGTGCACCGGGTTCGCATCGCCTCCCGTCGTGTCCCTGATCGTCGCCGCCCACGACGAGGAGGACGTGATCGCCGCCCGCGTGGCCAACGCGCGCGCTCTCGACTACCCGCCCGAGCGGCTCGAGCTCATCGTCGCCTCCGACGGCTCCACGGATCGCACCGTCGAGCGCGCCCGCTCGGCCGGCGCGGACCTCGTGCTCGACCTGCCCCGCGGCGGAAAGGTCATCGCCCAGGACCGTGCCGTGGAGCGCGCGCGCGGCGATCTGCTCGCCCTCTCGGACGCCAACAGCGCCTGGGCGCCCGACGCTCTGCGCCGTCTCGTCAGCCCCTTCGCCGATCTCTCGGTCGGCTACGTGTGCGGGAGGGTCAGCTTCCACGGCTCCGATGGCACCAACGAGGAGGGCCTCTACTGGCGCTACGAGAACGCGGTCCGCGAGCTCGAGTCGCGGCTGGCCGGGGTCACCGCCGGCAACGGCGCCATCTACGCGGTCCGGCGAGCTGCCTACATGCGACTGGATCCGCGCACGAGCCACGATCTGTCGTTTCCGTTCAACATGGTCCGCAGACGGTGGCGCGCCCTGTACGAGCCCGCGGCGCGCGCGGAGGAGGCCATGGCCCCGAGCGTCGAGGGCGAGTTTCGCCGCAAGCGTCGCATGATGCGCCACGCGTGGCCGACGGTGCTCGAGGGCGGCCTGCTCGACCCGCGGGGGTACGGGCCGCTGTACGCGCTCGAGGTCGCCTCGCACCGGCTCCTGCGCTACGCGAGCCCGGCGCTCCATGTGGCCGTCCTGAGCTCCAGCGTCGCGCTCGCGCGCCGCGAGGGCGGGCTCTACACGGC
>JACCUC010000257.1 GCA_013812065.1 Thermoleophilaceae bacterium
GCAGGGCGTCCATGGCCTGGTCGAGGCGGGAGTCGAGGCTCCAGGCGTCGAGCGCGTCGATCCGCTCCTGGACGGTCGCCATCTCCTCGGCCGTCTCCTCCGAATAGTCGGCGGCGAGCGCGTTGAACCGGTCGAGCAGGTCGCGCTGCTCCGCCAGCGCCTCCTCGACGTTGCCGCGCACGTCCTTGTCCGGATTGAGCGACGGCTCCTGCTCGAGCAGGCCGACCGTCGCCCCCGGGGCTAGCTCCGCGCGGCCGGTGTAGCCGTCGTCGAGCCCCGCCATGATCCGCAGCAGCGTCGACTTGCCCGCGCCGTTGTAGCCGAGCACGCCGATCTTCGCCCCGGGCAGGAGCGAGACCGAGACGTCTGAGAGCACCTGCTTGTCCGGTGGATAGGTCCGCGACAGGCGGTGCATCGAGAAGACGTACTGGTGACTCATGGCCGTGTCGAGGCTAGCGAGCGGGTAGACGGCGAGAGCGCCGTCCGCGCGCGCCGCTCAGGTCTTCTGCTTCTGGACCCGCACCCGCCCGTGCTTAACGAGCTCGTCGAAGTCGACGGGGGTGGACGCGCCGTTTCGCTGCGGCAGGTGGGCAGCGAGATCCTCGTCGTGAATGCCGTGGCGGCGCAGCCGCTCGCCCGCGCGCCGCTGCTCGATCTCATCGCCGACCTCCCGGGTCTCAAGCAGCTCGCGCACGCGCTCGGCGCTCTCGGGCGAGAGTTGCCAGACGTGCTCGTCGCGCCACGTCCGGTAGAGGATGCGCATGCGCCGCACGAAGGGCTTCGGCTTGTCGGCGTAGACCCGACGCCCCAGCGGCCAGACCTCGGCCCGCAGCTCGGCGCGCCGGTTCTCGACCAGGGTGAGCGCGGTCTCGCCCGCGCCGCCGTCGGCGCCCTCGCGGGCGAGCGCACGGACGGTGTCGGCGAGCACGGCGAGATCGTGGTCCTCTCCGAGCCGGTCCCCGAGCTCGTCGGTCGCCTCGACGAGCTGGTCCATCGGACCGGGCCACACCGGCTCGAGGATCCGGGCGTGGTACCAGAGGTCCTTGACGCGCTTGCGGGCCTCGTGCATACGCTTGTCGCTCGGGTCCTCGCGCGCCTCGGCGAAGCCCTCGGATCCGCGGTGGTAGGTCCGCCGCAGGCCGTCCTCGAGCACCGAGAAGCCGTCCTTGCGCAGCCGCCATCCCTCGACGCGGGCGCGGATCTCCTCGATCTCGTCGGCGGCAGCCGCCAGCGCGCCGCCTTCGTCGAGAGCCTGTGCCGCGGTCTCGCGCCGGCGTTGCTCGAGCACCACGCGAAGCGGGGCGAGGCTGCGCCTCGCCAGCGGGACCTGCGCGTCCAGCCGGTCGACGGTCTCGACGAGGACGGCGGCGTCGCGCGAGGCCGAGAGCGAGCGACCCACGTCGCGGAGCGCCTGGTTCTCCCGCTTGCACGTCTTCGACCCGACCTCGTCGCGGACGAGCCGCAGCACCGCCCGCGACTTCTTGAGCCGCTTGCGCGCGTCGTGGACCGCCCGATCGCGCTCGTCTCCGGTGGCGGTCCGCACACCCTCGACGGCCCCGTCGAGCTGCTCGCTCACGATGCGGCGAATGCCCTGGGGCAGGGTCTCGCGGGCGTCGAGTCGGTAGGCCATGCCTACTTCGGCACCCGCAGCCCGCGCTCGTACTCGTAGCGGACCGTTACCGCCTGCGCCCACCAAGGGCTGATCCCGTAGGTGTCGTGCAGATGGCGCGCGCTCGCCGCGTGGCCCTGGTCGGCCGCGCCCCAGTCGTCGAGGATGGCGAGCCAGTCCGCCCAGCCTTTGCCCGTCCGGCGCCGGACGGAGTCCTCGCTGATGCGCCGGAACTCCGGAGATGCCTCGGCCACGAGCGTGAAGGCTACTCGCCTCGCGGACCTGCGCTCAGCCCGATCGCGGGAGGTACGGCGTCCGGATGTGAGGCGTCGGTGAACTCGCGGAACTCGCCCGTCACCACGAACGCCGTCTGCTCTCCGATGTCGACCGCGTTGTCACCCACCCGCTCGATCTGGCGGGCCACGAGCATCATCGTCATCCCCCACTCACGCGCGTCGGGATCATCGCCGGTCTCGAGGACCAGCGCGAAGATCTCGCGGTTGCAGCGGTCGATCTCGTCGTCCTGGCGGACGAGGTCCTCGGCGAGCTCGACGTCGCGCCGGGCGAACGCCTGCTTGCACTGCTGCACCTGAGAGATCGCCTGGCGCATCATCCGCTCGATCCGCGTGATGATCTCCGGGTGCACCGGCGGCTCGCGGCCGACGAGCGGGACGAGCTTAGATATGTTCACGCACTGGTCGCCCATCCGCTCGAAGTTGCGTATCAGGTCGAGCAGCGCGGCGATCAGCCGCAGGTCGGTGGCTACCGGCGCCTGGCGGGCGAGCAGGGACAGGATGCCCTGGCGCACCTCGAGGTAGCGGCCGTCGATGCGGTCGTCGTCGGCGATCACGTAGCCGGCGAGCTCGACGTCGTGGTGGAGCACGGCCTCGAGCGTGCGCTCGAGCGACTCGGCCACCATGTCGAGGCCGCCCAGAGCCTGAAGCTCGAGCGCGCTGAGCTCCTCCTGGAAGTGGATGCGCGTCTCGACGGGCACCGTTCTAGCCGACCCTCCCGGTGACGTAGGCCTCCGTCCGCTCGTCGGCAGGGTTGGTGAACACCTTCTCGGTCTCGTCGTACTCGACGACCTCGCCGTGTCGGTGGCCCGTGTCGTCGACGACCACCGTGAAGAAGGCGGTCATATCGGAAACGCGCGCGGCCTGCTGCATGTTGTGGGTGACGATGACGATCGAGACCCGGTCCTTGAGCTCGAACATGAGGTCCTCGATCCGGCCGGTCGAGATCGGGTCGAGCGCCGACGCCGGCTCGTCCATGAGGATCACGTCCGGATCGGTGGCGAGCGCCCGGGCGATGCAGAGCCGCTGCTGCTGGCCGCCCGACATCCCAAAGGCGTTCTGCTTCAGGCGGTCCTTGACCTCGTCCCACAGCGCTCCGCGCCGCAGCGCCCGCTCGACCATCTCGTCCATCTCGCCCTTCATACCCAGAACACGTGGCCCAAAGGCGACGTTGTCGTAGATCGACTTGGGGAACGGGTTCGGCTTCTGGAAGACCATCCCGATCCGCTTGCGGACCTGTACGGGGTCGACGTCGGGGGCGTAGAGGTCCTGGCCGTGATAGCGGACCGAGCCTTCGACGCTCGCGGACGGGATCAGGTCGTTCATGCGGTTGAGCGTGCGGATGAAGGTGCTCTTGCCGCATCCCGAAGCCCCGATCAGGGCGGTGATCCGCCGCTCCTCGATGCCGAAGCTCACCTCGCGAACCGCGGGCCTGCCCGCATAGCTGACGGTCAGACGCTCGACAGCGAACACCGGCTTGGAGTCGGGCGCGGCCGCCGGGGCCTTGACGCCCTCGACGGCCGGCGCCGTGCCCGGTCCCATCACACGGCCGTCGGCCGGCTCGGCCGCCGGGGGCTTCTGAGCGCCCGCGGCGGACTCCGCCGCGCGGGGCTCGGACGAGCTTTCGGGCCGCTCGGTCACCTGTCTCACCCTACCGTCCCTTCCGTTGGTTGAAAGAAGATCTCCGGCGCTACCACTTCTGCTCGTAGCGGTTGCGCAGGTAGATGGCGCCGGCGTTCATGAAGAGGAGCAGGATCAGCAGCACGAGGATCGCCCCGGCGGCCAGCGTGCGGAACTCCTCTTGGGGGTCCTGTATCCAGGCCAGGATCTGAATCGGCAGCGCGGAGAAGGGGTCGCTTGTGAGGTCATTTGGATTGAAGCGCGCGAACGCCGCGGCGCCGACCACGATCAGGGGCGCCGTCTCGCCGATCGCGCGCGACAGGGCGAGGATGATCCCGGTGGCGATTCCGGGTAGTGCGCCGGGGAGGATTTGCTTCCAGATCGTCTGCCACAGGGTGGCGCCGAGCGCCATCGACCCCTCGCGTATCGAGTTCGGCACGGCGCGGATGGCTTCGCGTCCGACGATGATCACGACCGGCAGGACGAGCAGTCCGAGCGTGAGTGCGCCGGCGAGCACGACCCGGCCGAGCTCGAGCGGCCCGCGCACGAGGAAGGCGAGGCCGAGGATTCCGTAGACGATCGAGGGGACGGCGGCGAGGTTCTGGATGTTCACCTCGATCAGGCGGTTCCACCAGCGATTGCCGTCGGCGTACTCCTCGAGGTAGATCGCGCTGGCCGTTCCCACCGGCACGATGAACACTGCGCAGACGACCATCAGCAGCAGAGTCCCGACGAGCGCCGACTGGATCCCGGAGCGCTCCGGGAAGACCTGGGAGGGGAAGCTCGTCAGGAAGTTCCACGAGAGAACCGGGAGCCCGTCGACTGCCACGTCGAGCAGGAGGACTACGAGCGTCAGCATCGCGAAGGCTATGCAGAGCATGAGCGACGCCGGGAAGATGATCTCGCGCACCCGCGCTCCGCGCGACGCGCCGCGCACCACGGCGCGCGCGACCGGGACCTCGGCGACGCTCATTCGTACACCTGCTGGAACCGGCGGACGAAGCGGATCGAGATGGCGTTGAGGATCAGCGTCATCACGAACAGCGTCGTGCCGACGGCGAAGATGGTGAGGAACTCGACCGATTGAGCTGCGATGTCGCCGCGCGCGGTCTGCGCTATGAACGCGGCCATGTTCTGGAAGCTCTCGCGGGGATCGATCCCCAGGTTCGCGTTCGCTCCGCCCGCTACGAGTACGACGACGGTCTCGCCGATCGCGCGCGAGGCTGCGAGCACGAGACCAGCCACGATCCCCGACAGCGCGGCCGGGAACACCACCCGCAGCACGACCTGCGGCTTGGAGGCGCCGAGCCCGAAGGCACCCTCGCGCAGCGAGCTCGGCACCGCGCGCAGGGAGTCATCCGCGAGCGTGGCGACAACGGGCAGGATCAGCACGCCGAGGGCCAGGCCCGCGGACAGCGCGTTGAAGATCTTGACCTCGATCCCGAAGATGCCCTGGAGGAGTACCGGGGTGATGAAGGTGAGCGCGAAGTACCCGAGCACGATGGTGGGGATGCCGGCGAGGAGCTCGAGCACCGGCTTGATGATGCGACGCGCCCGCGGCGAGGCGTACTCCGCCAGGTAGATGGCCGAGCCGAGGCCGAGCGGCACCGCCACGACCAGGCCGAGCGCCGTCAAGTAGAGCGTGCCCGAGATCAGGGGGAGGACGCCGAACGACTTCTGGTCGCCGCCGGCGAGGGGACTCCACTTCGTGCCGAGCAGGTACTCGAAGATCCCGACCTGCGAGAAGAACTCGACCGTCTCGGCGAGCAGGGACACCACGATGCCGATCGTGGTCGCGATCGAGATCAGCGCGGCTAGGAACAGCAGCGCCTTGATGATGTTCTCGCCCACCGACCGCGGGGTCCGCCCCCGAGTGAGATTCGGGCGCGGACCTCCGGCGGCGGCGATGGACGCGGCTTCCATCTGGGCGCCCGGGGGCTTGCTAGCTGCCCTTGAGCGAGCTCTGCGACTCCGAGACCTGCTCGCCGGTGAGCGGCACGATCTTGGACGCCTCGGCGATGCGCGGGGCGTTGTCGATGGTGAAGTTCATGAACTCCTTCACCTCGGGACGCTGCAGCGCCTTCTCGCTCGGATACATGAAGATCGGTCGCGAGAGTGGCTTGTAGCTCTCGTTCTGGATCGTCTCCGAGCTCGGCTTTACGCAGCCCTCGCCTCCGTCTACGCCGACGACGTTGAGCTTGTCCTGGTTCTGCTCGAAGAACGAGAAGCCGAAGTAGCCGATGCCGCCGGGCGAGCCCGAGACGCCGGTGACGAGCTGGTTGTCGTCGGCCGAGGTCTGAACGCCTTCGGTGCGCTGAGCGCCCTCCTCGCCGTTGATCTCCTCGGTGAAGAAGTCGAAGGTGCCCGACTCCTCACCTGGAGCGAACAGCGTCGCGGGCGTGGCGGGGAACTTGGGATCGACGTCCTTCAACGTCTTGGCGTCGGCGTCCGGGCCGAACAGGTCCTTGAGCTGGTCGGTGGTCACGCAATCGACCTGGAGTTGCTTGCTGGTGACCACGGCGATGCCGTCGTTGGCGACCTGAACCTCCCTGGGCTGCACGTTCTCCTTCTTGCACGCGTCCTTTTCCTCGGCCTCGATCGGGCGAGAGGCATCGGAGATCTCGGTCTCACCGCGGCAGAAGCGCTCGAAGCCGTCGCCGGTGCCGGCGCCGCCCACGGTGATGCGCACGCCCGGGTTCTCCTCCTGGAAGAGCTCGGCCGCGGCCTGGGCGAAGGGCTGCACGGTCGACGACCCGTCGACCTGGATTGTGCCGGAGAGGTCACCGCCCCCGCCCCCGCCCGCGCCGCCGCCACAGGCGGCACCGACCAGCGCGAGGGCTCCTGCGAGCCCGAGGAAGAGCCACGTCTTTGGCTTCACTGACCGCTCCTTCGAGTTGACGTCGATTCGAATTCCGGGCCCAACCTATTGGCGAAGGTGGCCAGCCTGTTACCGACGTGTGGCCGGGTTGTGAAGAAGATGTGAACCTAAACGGGTGACCGGACAGGATCGGCGCCGGTTGCGGCCTTTGCGGTCCTCTGGCGCCGACATCTGCCCTACACTCGTCGCGGCCCGGGTTCTCCGCGTTACTCCCATGACCATCTCCTCGGGACAGCTCCGACTCGCCATCGTCGACGACGACTCGGGGTTCGTGCGCGTCTTGGCCAACCGGCTCGAGAGCGCCGGCTGGCAGTACCGCGCGCAGACCTCCTCTGTGCCGCCGGCGGAGCTCGTGGCCATGCGACTCAACGCCCTGCTGCTCGATCCGGCCTGCCTCGGGAGCCTCGGCTGGGACTACCTCACGCGCGTGTCCGAGGCGCTTCCCGGGCTCGGCATCGTCGTCTGCACCGAGCGCTCGACGGTGGCTCAGCGCGTGCGCGGCCTGCGGGTCGGCGCCGATGACTGGATCTCGAAGCCATGCCACCCCGAGGAGGTCGTCGCTCGCCTCGAAGCCGTGGCGCGCCGCCGCCGCCGCGCGCGCGCGCCGGTCGATGCCGGGCCGCTCGTGCTCGGGGATCTCGAGCTGCGGGTCGACCAGTTCCAGGTTTTCGTCGGCGGGCGCAGCGTCGAGCTCACCCGGCGCGAGTTCGAGGTTCTGCACCTGCTCGCCGAGGCCGAGGGACAGGTGCTCCAGCGCGAGGACATCTACCAGCGGGTGTGGGGCTACGCGATGGCCCACGGCGACCGCTCGGTCGACGTCTTCGTGCGCAAGCTGCGCTCGAAGATCGAGGCGGCGTCGCGGCGCTGGAGCTACATCCACACCCACTTCGGGATCGGCTATCGCTTCCAGCCCGAGCCGCTCGAGGGCAGCTTGGGCGGTGGCGAGGAGCCACTCGTGGCGTCCGGAACCGGCGCAGAGGTGCTCGACTCCCCGCTTGACGACGGCATCGACGCCGCCGACTCCACGCTCGGGAGCCGCACCGAGGCGCTGCCCGCCTGACGCCTGTAGCAGGCGCGTGCGCGCCGGACGCCGTGTGGATCGGACGCCGCGGTTACAGTCCCGGCCGTGATCTGGCTCCTCCGTCACGGAGAGGCCGAGGACGGCTCGCCCGACGCCGAGCGGCCGCTGACCTCGAAGGGCGAGCGTCAAGCCGCCGACGCCGGCCGTGCGCTCGCCGTCCTCGGGGTGGCGGTCGAGGCGTGCCTGAGCTCGCCCAGGGTGCGGGCGCTCGACACCGCCCGCCTGGCCTGCCAGCCGCTCGGCGTCGAGGTCATCACCGACTCGCGTCTGGAGGGCGGCCCGTTCGACGCGTGGGAGCTCGCCGCCGGGCACGAGGACGTCCTCCTGGTGGGCCACGACCCAGACTTCTCCACCGCCGTGCGCGATCTGACAGGCGCGCAGGTCCGCCTCTCGAAGGGCGCGCTGGCCGGGGTGGACCGCGGCGAGCTGAGCGTGCTCCTGCGACCGGACGAGCTGTCGGCGATCGCCGCGTAGGCTTAGAGGCTGTGACCTACGCCTGCATCGACATCGGCAGCAACACCACGCGGCTGCTCGTGGCCGAGTGCCGGGACGGTCGCCTGCGCGAGCTCGCGAGCCAGCGGGCGTATACGCGCGTGGGCAAGGGGCTGCGCGCGTCCGGGCGGATTCCGCCCGAGAAGATCGTCGACACGGCCGAGGTCGTGCGCACGCAGGCCCGCTTCGCCCGCGAGCTCGGAGTCCGCGAAGTGGCCGTCGTGGCCACGGCGGCGGTGCGCGAGGCGGCGAACCGCGACGAGCTCGTCGCCGCGATCGGTCGGGTCGCCCGCGTAGAGGTCGAGATCCTGTCCGACCAGGAGGAGGCACGGCTCGCCTTCGTGGGGGCGACGAAGACCTTGGGAGCGCCGGTCCTGGGAACCGTGGCGGTGCTCGACATCGGTGGGGGCTCGGTCGAGATCGCCGTCGGCACGGTCGCGGACGGCGTCTCCTGGTGGCGGTCGATCCCGGTGGGATCGGGCACCCTGCTCGACCTGCACCTGAAGTCCGATCCGCCCCGTGACGCCGAGCTCGAGGCCGCTCGCGCCGAGGTCGCGGAGGCCTTCGCCGACCTCGAGACCCCGCCGACCGGGGGCGCGGTGGCCGTGGGAGGCAGCGCCCGCTCGCTCCGGAGGCTCGTGGGCCAGGAGCTCGATCGCGGCACGCTCGCTCGCGCGCTCGAGATCCTCGCCTCGGCGCGTGCTCCTGAGATCGCCGAGCGGTTCGACCTCGATCCCGAGCGGGCGAGACTGCTCCCAGGCGGTGCCCTGCTTCTCGACTCTCTGCTGGATCGGGTCGGCCAGCCGATAGCCGTCGGGCAGGGAGGCCTGCGCGAGGGCCTGCTCCTCG
The DNA here is from genome assembly GCA_013812065.1 of Thermoleophilaceae bacterium. GTDB lineage: Bacteria > Actinomycetota > Thermoleophilia > Solirubrobacterales > Thermoleophilaceae > JACCUC01. The sequence goes on from JACCUC010000257.1 coordinate 8,823, forward strand.
AGCTCGCGGGCGGCCTGCGCCCGGGGCCCGGCGCCGCGCTCGCCGAGTCGCCGCCC
>JACCUC010000317.1 GCA_013812065.1 Thermoleophilaceae bacterium
CCGGAGGCTCCGAGCCCGTGGCGACGCTCGTGGTGCGCGGCCGCGGTGGCGGGCGACCGCGCTGATCCGGGCGCGCCGGGCTCCCGCTCGCATCGGACTTGGCGCGCTCCGCGGGCGCCGACTGCGCCGTCGCGAAGCGCGTGTAGGCCCTCGTTTTGTTTCGGCCGTGTTTCGCCCCCCGGGCGAACGCCGTCCGGCGAATCTTCTCCAAGTGGATAATGACCCCCGGCGGGAGCGCTCCTATGGTTTCGAGCCGACCCGGTTTCCAGCATTCGTCGGGCCGGTCCCGGCGACACAAGGAGGACTTTTCCAGATGAGACCCAGCCTCACGCGAGCTGTCGTGCTCGCCGCGGTCGCGCTACTGGCGCTTCCGGCGGTCGCGCTCGCCCAGGACGAGCCCTCGCTCACCCAGACGGTGGTCGAGCTCAATACGACGTGGGTGATGGTCGCCGCCATCCTCGTCATGTTCATGCAGGCGGGCTTCGCCTTCCTCGAGATCGGCTTCTCCCGCGCGAAGAACGCCGGCGCCGGGGTCGCCAAGATCCTGACCAACTTCTCGATCGCGGCGATCGCATACTGGGCGGTCGGCTTCGCGCTCGCCTTCGGAGGCTCCGGGCTCATCGCGGGCACCGAGGGCTTCTTCCTCGACGTGAGCACCAACCCGGCGAAGGCGGCATCGCAGATCCCGCTGCTCGAGACCTACACGATCGCCCCGTCGGCGCTGCTCTTCTTCCAGTTCGTCTTCTGCGCGGTCTCGCTGGCGATCGTCTGGGGCACCACGCTCGAGCGCATCAAGTACAGCGCTTACATCATCTACGCGGTCATCTTCGCCGCGGTCATCTACCCGGTGCTCTCGCACTGGATCTTCGGCGGCGGGTGGCTGCAGGTCAACTTCGGCATGCAGGACTTCGCCGGGTCGACCGTAGTCCACCTGATCGGCGCCACGGGAGCCTTGGCGGCCCTGCTCCTGCTCGGTCCCCGGCGCGGCAAGTTCGGCCCCGACGGTAAGCCGCGGGCCATTCCGGGCCACTCGATGCCCTTGGTCGGGCTGGGCGTGCTGATCCTCTGGCTCGGCTGGTTCGGGTTCAACCCCGGCTCGACCCTCGGAGCCGCCGACGGTCGCTTCGCCGAGGTTGCGCTCGTGACGAACCTGGCGGCGGCGGCCGGCGTGATCGGTGCCGTGGCGACGATCTACGCCCTCCAGCGGACGATCGACATCGGCATGGCCGGCAACGGCGCGATCGCCGGGCTCGTCGGCATCACCGCGCCGTCTGGCTACGTGGCGTTCTGGGCGGCGCCGATCATCGGTCTCGTCGCGGGCGTGATCGTGGTCGTCGGCGTGCTCGCCATCGACAAGAAGCTCGACGACCCCGTGGGAGCGCTCTCCGCGCACGGCCTGGCAGGCATCTGGGGCACCCTCTCCTGCGGCCTGTTCACGTCCCCGCGGCTCGCCGAGCTGAATGCCGTCGGCGATCCCGGCCTGTTCTACTCGGGGAGCTTCGGCCAGCTCGGCGCCCAGGCGCTCGGCGTCGCCGTGGCCTTCCTCGTCGTGTTCACCGTCTCCTTCGCCGTCTTCTACGTGATCAAGAAGACGATCGGCTTGCGGGTCACCGCCGAGCAGGAGGACGCGGGCCTCGACATCGTCGAGCACGGGATGTACGGCTACCCCGAGCAGTTCATTCCCCTGCCCGAGATGGGTGCCGCGTCGTCCGGTCCGCTCGCCCGTCCCTCGCTCGGCGAGACGGGGTCGCCGGTGACCGCCGCGGCCGCGGGCAGTCCCACCTCGCGACCGGAGGAGGTGACGGCATGAAGATGATCGTCGCCTACATCCGCCCGGAGGCCTTCGAGCCGATCCGCGAGGATCTGCTCGCGGCGGGCTTCCCGAGCCTCACGATCGACGAGGTCAAGGGGTCGGGTCGCCAGCGTGGACTCACCGAGCGTTACCGGGGCTCGCAGCTCACGATCAACCTCCGGCCCAAGCTCAAGCTCGAATGCGTGGTAGAAAGCGACCAGGTCTCGCTCGTCACCGAGACGATCCTGCGTCACGCCCGGACCGGAGAGGTCGGCGACGGGAAGATCTTCGTTCTTCCCGTCGAGCAGGCGATTCGTGTCCGCACCGGCGAGTCGGGCCAGGAGGTCCTGCAAGCCCACGAGAGTGAAGAGGTACCAGCCTGATGGCAACCATTGAGGAAACGGAGCGCCGCGGGGACCCGGATGAGGTCCTGCGGCGAGTCCGAGACGAGAACATTCCTTTCGTCCGCTTCTGGTTCACGGACGTACTCGGGGTCCTCAAGTCCTTCGCAATTCCCTCGGAGGAGCTCGAGGGGGTGTTCCAGAAGGGCAAGGGCTTCGACGGCTCGTCGATCGACGGCTTCAACGAGATCCACGAGTCGGACATGAACGCGATGCCCGACCCCTCGACGTTCAAGGTGCTGCCGTGGCGCAGGGAGCACGCGGTCGGCAGGATGTACTGCGACATCCTCAATCCCGACGGCTCGCCCTACGACGGCGATCCGCGGTTCGTGATGCGTCGCGCCCTCGGCCGCATGGAGGAGATGGGCTTCGACACGTTCAACCTCGGGCCCGAGTGCGAGTTCTTCCTGTTCAAGGACGACAAGGGCACCGAGGTCCTCGACAAGGGCGGCTACTTCGACCTCACGACGCTCGACGTGGCCTCCGACTTCCGGCGCGACGTGTTCTTCGCGCTCAAGGAGCTCGGAATCCACGTCGAGTACCAGCACCACGAGGTCGGCCCCTCCCAGCACGAGATCGACATGCGCTACGCCGACGGCCTGACCATGTGCGATCACGTCATGACCTACAAGACGGCGGTCAAGGAGGTGGCGATGGAGCACGGCTACTACGCCACCTTCATGCCCAAGCCCCTGTTCGGCGAGAACGGCTCCGGGATGCACACCCACATGTCGCTGTTCCAGAGCGGCCAGAACGCCTTCTTCGACGGCGACGACCAGTGGTTCCTCTCCGACGTGGCCAAGCAGTTCATCGCCGGGCTGCTCATGCACGCGCGGGAGATCTCGGCGCTGTTCGCTCCGCTCGTGAACTCGTACAAGCGGCTCGTGCCGGACTACGAGGCGCCGGTCTACCTAGCGTGGTCGCAGCGCAACCGCTCGGCCCTCGTGCGAGTGCCGACGTACGAGCCCGGCGAGGAGAAGGCCACGCGCGCGGAGCTGCGCTGCCCCGATCCCTCGTGCAACCCCTACCTCGCCTTTGGGGCGATGCTGCACGCCGGGCTCGAGGGCATCGAGCGGGGCTACGAGCTGCCGGCGCCGATGGAGCGCAACCTCTACCACATGTCGGAGGCTGAGCGCGAGGAGAACATCATCGGCAACCTGCCGCAGTCGCTCGGCGAGGCGATCGAGGAGATGGAGAACTCCGCGCTCGTCCGCAGGGCGCTCGGAGAACACGTCTTCGAGAACTACATCGCCCTGAAGAAGGAGGAGTGGGAGGACTACCGGGTCCAGGTCACGCCCTGGGAGTTCGAGCGCTACCTGGCGGTCACCTGACCGAAGCTCCGCAAGAGCCCGCGTACGCGCGGGCGCAGCGGCCGGCGGCCTCCCGAGAAGGGCGCCGGCCGCCCGGCGGCCTGTGCGACTCGTGCCGCCACCAGCGGCTCGTGGGCACGACCCGCGGCTCCGAGTTCTCGTTGTGTGAGCGCTCGCGCTCGGAGCCCGAGTTCCCGCGCTATCCCCGGGTGCCGGTGCGGTCGTGCTCGGGCTATGAGCCGGCGCACGGCGACTGACGCCGATTCGCTCCCGCGGCGCCGGTCCCTACGTCGAGTGGCGGCTCGATCCGCTCGGGAGCTCGGCTCCGGCGCGGAGCGCCGCCGACCTGCCGGCGTCAGACCGGGCTCAGCTCGCGGCGCCGCGGGCGTCCAGCCGGCTCTCCGTCGCCCGCCGCGGCTGTCCCTGATGCCCCGACGGCGCCGGCCTCGAGCACGGCGGCCAGGACCTCTCGCTGGCGGTCGGTGAGCGTGCCGAGCTGCTTGTTCTCGCTCAACCCGACCGAAACGAGCAGACGCCGGCAGCGCGCGCCGCCCCAGCGGCGCTGGCTGCGCAGGAGATCGCCGATCTCCATGCTCGCAGCCTCCCAGGGACAGTCGAGGACCACGGTGCTCGCGCTCACCGTCCCGGCCGCGATCCGGCGCTTGAGCTCAGCGCGGGCGAGGCGGACGCGGTTGGCCTGCCTCAGCGCTTGCAGCTGCTGGGTCTGGTCGTCGGCGATGGCGGTGCTGAGCATCTGGTTTCCTTCTTCCGGGACGTGTGTTCGGACGTGAGTGACCGAGCCGTTCACGGAAGCCTCTCCGGCCGGCCCTTTTCCCCCAGGCCGGGTCGCCCGCTGTCGCGAGCGCGCGGCCGCTGATCGCAGTCGGGCACGTTATGACCGGCGGTCCCGCCCGTCAACACCGCCTCCGGCGGTCTGCCCGCTCGGAGCGGCGATTTCCGAACGATCGCGTCCCGGGCTCGTCAGGACCCCGAACCGCTGTCCTCGCGCGCCTGCTCGAACACCGCGAGCGCTCGGTCGAGATGCTCCGGCTCGTGGGTCGCCATGACGCTCGTGCGCAGCAGCGCGCCGCCTCTGGGCACCGCTGGATAGAGGGCTACGTTCGTGTAGACGCCGGCGTCGTAGAGCGCCTTCCAGAGCAGGACGGCTTGCCAGTCGTCTCCCACCACCACCGGGACGATGGGGGTGAGAAGCGGCTCTCCGTCGGGCCCGGGGGTGGGCTCGACGACGTCGAAGCCGAGCTCCGAGAGCCCACGGTGCAGGTAGCGCGCGTTGTCGAGCAGGCGGGCTCGGAGCTCTCCTCCCTCGTCCGAGCGGCAGATGCGCAGCGCCTCGAGCGCCGCCCCGATCGCGGCCGGCACGGCCGCCGCGGTGAACAGGAAGGCGCGTGCCTGGACCCTCAGGAAGTCGATTACGTCCGCGGGGCCGGCGATGAAGCCGCCACAGCTCGCGATCGACTTCGAGAAGGTGCCCATGCGCAGGTCGACCTCGTCCTCGACTCCGAAGGCCTCGCACGCGCCCGCGCCCCGCTCCCCGAGCACGCCGACGCCGTGCGCCTCGTCGACCATCAGCCGCGCCCCCTGGGCGCGGCAGAGCTCTGCCACCCGGGCGACGTCGCACACGTCTCCCTCCATAGAGAAGACGCCGTCGACCACACACAGGACGCCGCCGCCGTCCCCGGAGGCCCGCTCGAGCATGGTCTCGAGCTTGTCGAGGCGGTTGTGACGGAAGGGCCGGACCCGGGCCCGTGACATGGCGACCCCGTCGAGGATCGAGGCGTGGTCGCCCGAGTCGCAGATCACGGTGTCGCCGGGCTCGAGCAGCGTGCTCAGGCAGCCGACGTTGGCCTGGTAGCCGGTGGTGAACACGAGCGCGTCGTCGGTGCCCATCCACTCGGCGATCTCGCGCTCGAGCTCTGAGTGCAGCGGCACGGTGCCGTTCAGGAGGCGCGAGCCGGTGAGGGCGGTGCCGTAGTGCTCGAGGGCGTCGGCGGCGGCGCGCTTGACGCGCGGATCGCGGGTCAGGCCGAGGTAGTTGTTCGAGCCGAGCATGATCCGCTCGCGTCCCTCCATCGCGACCACCGGCCCGGCCTCGCCCTCGAGCAGACGGAAGTACGGGAGCAGATCGTGCTCGCGGGCGGCGGCGAGCTGATCGAGGCGCTCGTGGCCGCGCGCCTTGGCGAAGAGGTCGGTGGCGGCGGGGGTGGTCATCGCGGGGAGCCGGCGCGCTTGGGGTAGGGTGGCGCGCCGTGTCGCTCGAGGTCAAGCCGGTCCGCTCGCGAACGGAGCTCACGACCTTCATCAAGCTTCCGTGGCGGATCTATCGTACCGGCGACCCCTGGGTGGCGCCCCTGATCTCCGAGCGCCGGCGCTATCTCGACCGCTCGCGCAACCCATGGTTCGAGCGCGGCGAGGCCGAGTACTTCGTGGCCTGGCGCGACGGCTCGCCGGTCGGGCGGATCACCGCCCAGGTCGATCGGGCCTTCAACGAGTACCACTCGAGCGCCTGGGGATGGTTCGGCTTCTTCGAGTGCGTCGACGAGCCGGACGCGGCGCGGGCGCTCCTCGACACCGCGGAGGCGTGGCTGCGCGAGCGGCGGTGCGATCGCATGGTCGGCCCCGCGAGCCTGACGATGAACGACGAGTGCGGGATCCTGATCGAGGGCTACGACCGCCCGCCGATCATCCAGCAGCCCTGGAATCACCCCTACTACCGCACCCTGCTCGAGGGGGCCGGCCTCGAGAAGGCGATGGACCTCCTCATCTGGGAGGAGTACCTCGCCGACTACGATCCCCTGCCGATCCTGTTCGAGCTCCATCGAAAGCTCGAGCCCGAGCATGGAATCACCATTCGCAACATGCGCAGGGACGATCTCGCCGTCGAGGTCAAGCGCTTCGTCGAGATCTACAACTCGGCCTGGAGCGCGAACTGGGGCTTCGTCCCGATCACCGAGCGTGAGCTCGAGCACGCCGTCGAGGAGGCCAAGGCGATCCTCGACGAGGACTGGCTGTTCGTGGCCGAGAAGGGCGGGGAGGCCGTCGCCGCTTCGCTTACCTTTCCCGACTTCAACCAGGTGCTCGCACGCCTCGACGGGCGCCTGCTGCCCTTCGGGTGGCTCAAGGTGGTGCTGGGCCGCCGCCGGATCGACCGCGTGCGGGTCGGGTTCCTGGGGGTCAAGCCCGATTACCAGCACACCGGTGTCGCCGCGGGGCTCTACGTCGAGAACTTCCAGATGGCGAAGCGCAAGCCCCAGCCGGGCGGCGAGATGGGTTGGATCCTCGAGAGCAACACATCGATGAACAGGGGGATGGAGGCGATGGGTGCGCGGGTCATCAAGCGGCTGCGGATGTTCGAGCGGTCCCTCCGTTAGGGAGAGTAAAGTTCGGGGCGGTGAGCGAGCGGGGGCACAGCGAGGAGGGTCCCGCGCCCGGTGAGGGGCGCCATCTGCCCGTGCCGGCGAGCGCGGCCCAGCCGGCCCGGGGAGAGGTGCTCGACCCGTCTCAGAGCTCGCTCGAGCGGCTCGCCTCCGGGCCACTGGGAGGCCCGGCGGTGGCAGCCGCGGGCGGCTTTCTCGTGGGCCTGGTCACGTTCCTGGCGGGACGGGTGCTGCGCGGGCCGGGCGGTCGTCGCCTCGTCGCCCGGCGGCGTCGGCGCGCCCTCAACCGTCAGATCGAAAGCTCGCGCTCCTTCCTGGTCGACATCCACACGTTGAGGCGATAGTGGTTGCCGCCGGACGGCGGTCCGGGGCGGTGGTCCTCGAGTTCGACGTCCGCCCGCCGGGCGTGTACCGCCTGCCCCGTGCGGGGCGCGACGGGGTCATGCGCCGCCGCGGGGACGCCCTGGTGCGGTTGTTGCACGTGGGCGACGAGCCCGTGCTCGCCCACGCCTGGACTCTGAGCGGCGCGGTCCGCCTACGCGTCGAGGCGCCGAGCCGCGCGATTGCCGCGTGCGCCGTCGAGCGGATGCGATTCGCCCTTGGGCTCGACCACGACCTTCGGCCCTTCCAGCGTCGCTTCGCCCGCGATCCGCTGCTCGGCCCGGCGATCCGCCGGCGGCCCTGGCTTCGTCCCTGGCGCACCGCCGAGCCCTTCCACGCCCTCGCCTGGGCGATCTGCGAGCAGCTCATCGAGTGGCAGCGCGCGACGGCGATTCAGCGGCGGCTCGTGTGGCGATACGGGCGCGCTAGCGCGTGTGGCAAGCTGCGAGACGCGCCGGCAGCGCCCGAGCTCGCCGCCCGGGCTCCCGCAGAGCTCGAGGCCTGCGGGCTGACGGGCTCGCGGGCGATCGCGCTGCGGCGCGCGGCCCGTGCGGCGGGGCGAGGGCACCTCGATCTGGAGTGTGCCGACGGCCACGAGGCCGGCTGGCGGCGCCTTCGGACGATCCCGGCGATCGGCGCATGGACCTGCGAGAAGCTCGCCTTCCATGGGCAGGGCCGCGACGATCAGCTTCCGGCTGGAGATCTGGCCTACCTCAAGCTCGTCGGCCACCTCGCGGGTCTCGGGAGGCGGGCGAGCGAGGAGGAGGTACGCACGTTCTTCGCGCCCTACGGCGAGCACGCCGCGCTCGCGGGGATCTACCTGCTGACGGGGAGTCTCGGCGTGACGGCCCTGCCGCCGGCGGCCAGTGTCCGCCGCGGACCGCAGCGCGTTGGGCCTCATCGACATCGGGCGGTTACCTGAGCCGGCGCCGATTGGCGACGACCGACGAGCTATGGCCTCGACGCCGGCGACGAGCGCACGAGCTTCTCCGAGACGGTGGAGATCACCGTTACACCCTTGGGGTCAGGACCGAAGCGCCTGCGTCTCCGTCCGCGGCGGGAGCACATCGTCCGCGTCGAACGAGATCCCCGGGACGGTGGGCGAGTCGACTCGCTGGCCGCGAGCGACGCGAATCGTCGCTCCGTAGCCGTCGGGGGCGGGCTCGGTGCTCACCTCCACAACGTCATCGACAAGGTTGACGATCCACAACTCGGGTACGCCCGCTCGGGCGTACAGCGGGCTCTTGACCTGGCGGTCGTAGCGCAAGGAAGTGTCCGACACCTCCACGACGAGCGCTGTGTCCGGACCGCCGGGGATACGGCCTTTGACGCGGTCCTTCCTCAGCAGCGTGAAGTCCGGCTGTGTCTCTCCCGAGGGGTCGGTCCCGAGCGGCATCTGAATGCTCACGTCGTAGCGGTCGACGAGCTGGGGGAGCAACAGCGCGTTCAATGCGATGACGGCTTCCATATGGCGAGGTCCGATGGGGCTCATCTCGACGATCTCGCCCTCGACGAGCTCGAGGCGCTCGTCCTCGCCGAAGACGCCGGACTCGGCCATCTGGCGGTACTCCCGAGCGCTGAAGCGGTGTCGTGTGGCGAGTTCGGTGGCGAGGCTCATGACCGTTCGGGGGTTCTCTCACTAAGGCGTCGCTGCACTCGGTTTTCCCCCCGGCTTGGCCCAGCAACTATAGGTCTCGTCTCGTCTCGGCGCCGGAGGCGGGGCGGGGCCCGCGGGCGGTTCGACGCGCGCAGCCTACAGTCCCTCTCCCGGCAGCAGTTCGTTGGTGAACGCCGGCCCGGGGGCGGGCTCGGCGCCATGCAGCAGCCCGTTGCGGCGCATCCAGGCCGTGAAGGCCTGCCACTCGCGCGGCTCCTGCCAACCGAAGGGCTCGTCGCGCGGGGGCATGAAGAGGGGCAGCGTTACGTCGACGGCAGCACGCTGGAGGCGCGGGTCGAGGTCGGGGTTCGCGCGCAGTAGCCCGCGCAGGCCGGCTTCGGGATCGCGTTCGAGGTCTCGTGTCCCGCGGCCCACCGCGGCGATGAAGCGGCGGATGCGCCCGCGGGCGTCGGAATCCTCGAGGCGCTGGGCGCTCGTAACAAAGACGAGCTCGTCGTAGGTCGGGACGCCCGCCTCGTCGACGCGGATGATCTGGGGGTCGCGCCTGCGCTGGCGCAGCTCGACACCCTCGTAGTTGAAGAACGCCCCGAGCACGGCGTCGACGCGGCGGGTGAGCAGGGCGGGGGTGAGGTTGAAGCCGACGTCCTGGACCTTCACGGTCCGGGGGTCGACCCCGGCCTCGGCGAGGATCGTCTGCAGGAACGCGGCCTGGTAGTCGATCCCCGCGGTGCCGACGCGCTTGCCGCGCAGGTCCTTCGGGCTCCGTACCCTGGCGCGCGGAAGCGACACGATCGAGGTCAGCGGCCGCTGGACGAGCGCCCCGACGGAGGTCACCGCGTCACCGCCGTCCCGCGCGCGGAGGACCTGGGGCTCGTAGGAGATGGCGAGGTCGACGCGGCCGGCGGCGGCCTGGGCGATCGGGGCGGAGGGGTCGCTCGGGGCGCGGATCTCGACGTCGAGCCCCACGTCGCGGAAGTGGCCGTTGGCCTCGGCGGCGTAGATCGGGGCGTGGTCGGCGTTGGGGAAGTAGTCGAGCAGGATCTCGAAGGGCTCTGAGCGCACGTCGCCCGTACGCTCCTGCTTCTCCCCGCAGCCCGCGAGGAGCGCGAGCGCGCCGGCGGCGGCGAGCAGGGCGGCGAGCGCCCTCAAGGTCGCGCGGCCTCCGCCCGCTTCCACGGCACCGCTAGGCGCTCGGCGAGCCCGGCGAGCAGGAACAGCCCGACCGCCATCAGGGTGAGCAGGACGATTCCCGCGTAGACCCGCGGGGTCTGTAGCTGGTTGTTGGCGAGCAGAACGAGCCGCCCGAGCCCCTCGTCGGCGCCGGCCCACTCCCCGAACACTGCGCCGATCACCGAGACCGTGGCGGCTACGCGCAGGCCGCTGAAGAAGGACGGGAGCGCCGCCGGGAGCTCGACCCGGCGCAGCGTGGCGAGGCGCGAGGCGCCGAGGCTGCGCATGAGCTTGAGCAGGTCGGGCTCAACGGAGCGGAGCCCGTCGAGGAGGTTGACGGTCACGGGGAAGAAGCAGATCAGCGCGACGATGGCGAGCTTCGGCGCGAGACCGTAGTCGAAGGCGAGCACGAACAGAGGTGCGAGCACGACGACCGGGATCGCCTGCGAGGCCACGAGCACCGGGTAGGCGGCGCGGTGCAGCGGGCGCACGAGGTGCATGCCGACGGCCGCGACCGCGCCGACGGCGACCGCGAGGGCGAGCCCGAGCACGACCTCGAGCAGGGTGACGAGCGCGCCGTCGAGCAGCAGGGGGAGGTCATCGGCGAGCGCGGCGACGGTCTCGGCCGGCGAGGCGAGCGTCAGGTCGTCGACGGTCGCCAGGCTGGCGACTCCCTGCCACGCGGCGACCCCGGCGCCAAGTAACAGCGCGGTCGGGAGCCAGCGACGAACGACGGTCATCGCGGCGCCTCGAGGGCCTCGAGCGCGCGCTCCTCGAGCGCGGCGAAGGCGGGATCGGTGACGGTCTCCCGGCGCGGGCGAGGGCGCTCGAACGGCACACAGAGCTCGGCGACCAGGCGCCCGGGCCGCGGGGACAGCACGGCGACGCGGTCGCCCAGGTAGAGCGCCTCGCGGACGTCGTGGGTGACGAGCACGACCGTGCGCGGCTCGGTGGCCAGCGCCTCGGCGAGCCATTCCTGCATGGTCGCTCGGGTGATCGAGTCGAGCGCTCCGAAAGGCTCGTCGAGCAGCAGCACCGGCCGCCCGGCGAGCAGCGTACGCAGAAAGGCGACGCGCTGGCGCATGCCGCCGGAGAGCTCAGCGGGGAGGGCGCCGGCGAACTCGCCGAGCCCGAAGCGCTCGAACAGGGGCAGGGCGCGGCGGCGCGCTGAGCCCGCGGCCACGCCCTGGACCTCGAGGGCGAGCGCCGCGTTGGCGAGGGCGTTGCGCCACGGGAGCAGGAGGTCGCGCTGGGGCATGTAGGCACAGGCGGCGAGGCGGCCCTCGCGCGAGGTGATGCCGCGCGCGGCGACCGAACCCTCGTCGGGGTCGCCAAGGCCGGCGAGCAGCTCGAGCAGCGTCGACTTGCCGCACCCCGAAGGCCCGACGACCGCCAGCACCTCGCCCCCCGCGGCACAGAGGTCGAGGCCGCGTAGGGCCACCACCTCGCCGCTGCGCGACGAGCGGAAACGGCGAGTCACGCCGCGCAGCTCGACCCCGGCAATGTCCTCTGCCGGCTGCGGCTCTGTCGCGGCAGCCCTGAGCTGCGTGGTCGCCATGGTGCTCCCTCCGCGGGCATTACCCCACAGGTTCGAAGGGTCGGCGCCGGGCGACTTGCGTCGTGGGCGCCCTCTCAGCCCGCTTTCCCGCGAGCCCCCCCGTGTCCATTTGCGGCCACAGTCTAACGGGCACGCGCACCGGCCTGCGCCTAAGCCACGTCGCCCAGGCTTCGTTACATGAGATCATGGAGCATGGCGTCGGGTAAGGTTCGGGTCGGTGGAGCGCGACAACCCAGCCCCTAGGATCGGGAACGGTCGCCCCCGCTTGCGCGACGGAGGCGGCGAGGCGGCCGCCGAGCGCGACGATCTGACCATCGAGCAGCTCGCCCAGGAGACCGGCATGACGGTCCGCAATATCCGGGCCCACCAGTCGCGCGGGCTCCTGCCCGCGCCGGCGATCCGCGGGCGCACCGGCTACTACGGGCGCGAGCACGTCGCGCGACTCCGGCTCATCGCCGAGATGCAGGGGGACGGCTTCAACCTCAAGGCCATCGAGCGGCTGCTCTGTGGCGCGGGCTCGGCCACGGCGGAGGAGCTGCTCGGCTTCAAGCGTGCCGTCACCACCCCCTTCGAGCAGGAGTCGCCGGAGCTGATCGACGCGGAGGACCTGGTCGCCCGCTTTGGGGGCGACGTCGACCAACGCGTACTCGCCAAGGCGATCAAGCTCAGCCTGCTCGTGCCGCTCGGTGAGGATCGCTACGAGGTCCCGAGCCCGACGCTCCTGCGGGCGGGCGAGGAGCTCGTGCGCCTCGGCGTCCCGCACGAGGCGATGCTGGGGGTGCTCGAGCAGATCGGTCGCCACTCCGAGGGCGTGGCCGATGCCTTCGTCAAGCTCTTCCTCGAGCAGATCTGGAGACCGTTCGAGCAGGCGGGGCGCCCCGAGGATCGCCTTCCCGAGGTTCGGCTCGCCACCGAGCGGCTGCGTCCGCTCGCCTCCGAAGCGCTGCTCGCCGTCTTCCAACGCCGGATGACCCGAGCCGTCGAGCAGGCGTTCGGGCGAACACTCGAGCGCGGGCGCTGAGCCTCCGCCCACCGAGCGCGAATCCGGGTCCGCAGACTCGATCGGGGCGGGGAGAGGGGCCGATCGGCATCACACGACCACCGCCCGCACGTCGGCCAGCGCGTTGACGAACGCCTCGAGCTGCCGCGTCGACCAGCACTCGTACACCCCGTCGCAGAAGGGCTCGTACGCTCGCATCACCGAGTCGCCGTAGTTCCAGTAGAGCTTCGGCTCGGGGTTGATCCAGAAAGTACGCCCGGCCTGCCGCGCGATGCGCCCGAAGGCGGCGGCGTGGGGCTCACGGCCGTTGGTGCGCGCGTCGCCGAGCACGATCACCGTCGAGCGGGGGCCGAGGTCGTCGACGACCTCGGCGAGGAACTCGAGCCAGACGCGGCCGTAGTCGGTGTAGCCGGAGACGTCGGCCACGCCGGCGTCGCTCGCGATCGCCCGCGAGACCGCCGCGAACGAGCGCTCGCGGGCGAACAGGTCGGTGACCTCCGAGATCCGCTCGACGAACACGAACGAGCGCAGCTTGCGGAAGGCGTCGTGGAGGGCGTGGAGGACCGACAGGAAGAAGACGCTCGCGCTCGTGACGCTCGTCGAGACGTCGCACAGGAGGAGCAGCGCGGGACGGCGCGCGCGCCGCGGGCGGTGGCGCAGCCGCAGCGGGACCCCGCCGGTCTCGAGCGAGGCCCGCATGGTCCGGCGCACGTCGACGACCTCCGTGCGC
>JACCUC010000320.1 GCA_013812065.1 Thermoleophilaceae bacterium
AGCTACAGCGCGGTGGCGGGCGGGAGCGCGGGGCTGCGGCTCGCCACGCGGGGCAGCGCGCTGGCGCTCGCGCAGGCCCGGCTCGTGGCGGGAATGCTCGAGGGGGTCGAGCCGGGGGTTCGAGTCGAGCTCGTGCCGGTGCGGACCTCGGGCGACGAGGGGTCGGCCCGCGCGGGCACCCAGGCGCCGAGCGGCCCCGTCCCCGGCGATAAATCCCGCTTCGTCAAGGAGATCGAGGACGCCCTGCTCGCGGGGGCGGCCGACGTGGCCGTGCACTCGGCCAAGGACGTCCCGGGTGATCTTCCCGCCGGCCTCGAGATCGTCGGCGTCCCGGCGCGAGCCGACCCCCGGGATGCCCTCTGCGGGGCAGGCTCGATCGCCGCCCTGCCGGCGGGAGCCCGTGTCGGCACGAGCAGTCTGCGCCGGCGGGCCCAGCTCCTCGCCGCGCGCGAGGACCTCGAGGTGGACGAGCTGCGCGGGAACGTGGACACCCGGCTGCGGCGGCTCGGGCAGGGCGACTACGACGCCGTGGTGCTCGCGGCGGCGGGGCTCGAGCGACTCGGCGTCCTGGCAGGGGAGCCGGTCGATCCGGCGGTCATGATCCCCGCTGCCGGCCAGGGCTGCCTCGCGCTCGAGGCTCGCGCCGGCGACCAACGGGTGGCCGAACTGGCCGCGGCCGTCACCGACGCCGATGCGCTCATGGCCCTGACCGCCGAGCGGGCGGTCACGGCCACTCTCGAGGCGAGCTGCGACACGCCGATCGGCGTGCACGCCGAGCTGACCGGCGAGGATGGCTCGGAGCTCACCGTCGCAAGCTTCGTCGGTCGCCCCGACGGGAGCGCGTGGCTACGCGACTCCGTCGCGGGCGAGGCGAGGGCACCGGCCGAGCTCGGGCTCCTCGCGGGGGAGCGCCTGCTGTCGGCGGGCGCGGCCGAGGTGCTCTCCAGCGGAGAGGTCAAGCGGTCCTGACGATTGGTTTGGCCCTTGTTTGAGTGGGCACGCAAAGGCACCCGGCAGGAGGAAGGCTATGCAGGAAGAGGCCCTGCCCGGCGGAGAGAGCGGCTGGTAGCAGGGCCGCCAGGAGGAGGGCGTGGAGGCACCCACACCCCCCTTGACCTCAGCTCTCGTGAATCCTAGTCCGACTCGAAGGAGCAGAACATGTACAAGAGCTTCAAATCACGCCTGACGGCCGTTGCAAGTGTAGTGGCGCTGTCGATGGCCTTCGCGGCTCCGGCCCAGGCCCAGTCGCAGAGCGGCCTCGTAAACGTCGCGGTCGTCGACAACACGGTTCAGGTGCCGATCGCCGTGGCGGCGAACGTGTGCGATCTCCAAGTCGGCATCCTCGCCCAGCAGCTCAGGCAGGGGCCGGTCGACTGTCGGGCGACGGCAGACGCCATCGCCACGCGGTCGAATGGCGGCGGTGGCGGCGGTGGCGGTCCGCAGCAGGGCCTCGTCAACCTCGCCATCACCAACAACACGATCCAGGTGCCCGTCGGCATCGCCGCAAACATCTGCGGTGTGCAGGCCGCGGTCCTGGCCCAGGAGCTCGAGCAGGGTGCTGCCACCTGTGAGGCCGAGGGCAACGCGGAGGCGCAGTAAGTAGTCGAGGACGCAAAGGTCGGAAAGGGATTGGGCCCCGAGCCGCCCTCAGGCCAGCCGGTAGCCGTATCCGGAAGGGCCGCCCTTTGTGGCGGCCCTTCCTCCCTGTACGCCGGGGCGTGCCAGTGCGGTCGGGGCCCGACAAGGCATGGCGAAGCCAGTTGCCATCAACGAGTTGTCGCGCGAGGTCCTCGCCGTGCCCGCGACGAGGACCGCATCACCCGGCTCGCGCCGGAGCGAGTGCAGGCGGTGTGCGACGCACTCGAGACCGCGAGAGCGTGCTGAGCGCTTGAGCCGGTAGCGGCCGCTCTGGTCGCCCGCCATCTACCTTGTCGGGCGTGGCCATCGATGCCGAACCCGCGACCGTGTATCTCGTGGGCGCCGGCCCGGGCGATCCCGGCCTGATGACACGCCGGGCGCTCGAGCTGATCGCCGCCGCCGACGCGATCCTCTACGACCGCCTGATCCCCGCCGGCGCGCTCGACGGCGCGCGCGTGGACGCTGACCTGCGCTACGTGGGCAAGCGGCCCGGGGCGGCCTCGCTGCCGCAGGAGGAGATCAACGCGTTACTCGTGGAGCGAGCGCGCGCCGGGCGCACGGTGGTTCGGCTCAAGGGTGGCGACCCATTCGTGTTCGGGCGGGGCGGCGAAGAGGCGCTGGCCCTGGCCGAGGCCGGCATCCCATTCGAGGTGGTTCCCGGGGTGACCGCCGGAGTCGCCGCCGCGGCCTACGCCGGCGTTCCCGTCACCCACCGCGACGACGCCTCCGCGGTGGCACTCGTGACCGGACACGAGGACCCGACCAAGCCGGAGGCCGCCCTCGACTACCCGGCACTCGCCGCCTTTCCCGGCACGCTCGTCCTGTACATGGGCGTGGGGCGGCTCGGAGACATCGCCAAGCGACTGATCGCCGCGGGACGGTCGCCCGACGAGCCGGCCGCGGTGATCGAGAGCGGCACGCTGCCTGGTCAGCGGACGGTGTCGGCGCCGCTCGCGGACATCGCCGAGCGCGTCCGGGAGGTTGCGGTGCGCCCACCGGCGATCACCGTGATCGGGTCGGTCGCGCGCCTGCGCGAGGAGCTGGCCTGGCTCGAGCGCCGGCCGCTGTTCGGCTCGACGGTCGCCGTAACCCGAGCGCGCGCTCAGGCCAGCGCGCTGTCGGCTCGGCTGCGGGGCCTCGGGGCCGAGGTGGTCGAGGCGCCGGCGATCCGGATCGTCCCGCGTCCTCCCGAGGGCGGCGAGCTCACGGCGGCGGTCGGGCGAATCGAGGAGTACACGCTCATCTGCCTGACGAGCCCCAATGGTGCCGAGCTGCTGCTCGACGCGCTCGCCCGCGCCGGGCGCGACGCGCGCTCGCTCACGGGGGCGGCGGTGGCGGCGATCGGCCCGGGCAC
>JACCUC010000031.1 GCA_013812065.1 Thermoleophilaceae bacterium
CTCGTCGACTCCGGCAAGTCGGTCATCGTCGTCGAGCACCACCAGGCGGTCATGGCGCACGCCGACTGGATCATCGACCTCGGCCCCGGCGCCGGCCACGACGGCGGGCGGATCGTCTTCGACGGCACACCCGCCGACCTCGTCGCCGCCCGCTCCACCCTCACCGGCGAGCACCTCGCGGCCTACATCGGCACCTGACCGAGGCCCTCGCGGACACCGTGAGACGAGTTCTCACCTGTTTCGACTCGTCCCAGTGAACCGGGAACGGCGCGTGTTCGACAGGGGCGAGTGGCTCCACCCGTTTGGCCACGCACTTGCTGGGCGAAGGAGGCGCTTGCTGGGTGGGGACAGCTCGAACGGCCAGTCGTGCCAGGCGGTGCGGCCAGGGTTCGGCGGCGATGCCCGCGGCAGCCGCCACCCGTGGGTGCGTATCGGGGTAGGCCGGGTGTGGGGGCACCCTGCGAACCGCCCCAGCCGGGAGGCACCTACCGTGGGCGAAGCTTTCCGGCGGTCCGGTCGACTCCGGGTCGATCCCCGTCGACCTCCTCGCGGGTGCCAGACGCTCGAGCCGGGGCCGTAGAACGCTCAGCAGGGCGCTGAGCCGGCGCCCCGGAGAGGCTCGCCAGCAGGCCGGTCGCCGCGGCCAGGAAGCGGTCGACGTCGCCGTAGGATCGAGCCACGAGCATCGCGCCCTCGAGCCCGCTGAGGATGACCCGGGCGGCTTCTCTCGCCGGCCCTTCGAACCGAAGGCTTCTTTCGTGGCGACCCTGCTCGAGCACGCGCTCGAGCCAGACCTCGTTGTCGTCGAAGAAGGCGAGCACGGCGTCGCGGATCGGCTCCGGCAGAGTTTGGTACTCGGCCGCCAGCATGCCGCAGAGGCACATCCGGCGGCCCCGCAGCACATCGGCATAGAGGCCGGCGTAGGCCTCGAGCATCGCGGGCGCAGCTGCCGTTCGCGCCTCGATGGTCATCAGCGCCTGTCCGAAGCGCTCCGCGTAGCGGGTGATGAGCGCCTCACCGAGCTCGGCCTTGCCGGGGAAGTGGTAGTGCAGGCTGGCCTTGGTGACGTCCAGCTCGCTGGCGACGTCGGCGTAGCTGAACCCGTTGAACCCGCGGACCTGAACGAGCCGCTCAGCGACGTCGAGGATGCGCGACGGGGTGTCCCTGCTCCTCGGCTTTGGGCCCGAAGCGGCGTCGGTGGGCCGTGCTGTCGCGCTCCGGCACAAGAGCTTCGAGGAGCCGGACGAGACTCGGGACTTCCCGCACGGTCGGTCCGAGGTGCTTTCGATCGGCGGCGGCGAGGTCGGACGGCTCGTCTTCGAGCCGGGCTGGCGCTGGTCCAACGACGTCAAGCCGATCGCCGGAACCGAGAGCTGCGAGGCGCCGCACTTCCAGTACCACGTGAGTGGACGGCTCGCGATCCGAATGGACGACGGGACCGAGATGATCGCCCAGGCGGGAGACGTCACATCGCTTCCGAGCGGCCACGACGCCTGGGTCGTCGGCAACGAGCCGGCGGTCGTCGTCGACTGGTGGGGAGCTAGCAACTACGCCAAGAGTTAAGCCCTCAGCCCGAGGGTCCAGTACAAGCGATGGAGAGGAGAGGGCAATGGACACTGAGACGACGTTCGATCTCGACACCCTGCGGCGCGGCATCGAGGAGCGTGATGCGGAGGCGATGCTGTCGCTGTATGCGGACGACGCCGAGATGACCGAGGTGGACAAGACCAATCCGCCGAGGGCCCCCGCGTCTTCCGCGGCAGGGAGGCGATCGCCGAGCACCTGCGGGATGTCTGCGGCCGGGACATGACCCACCACCTCGAGCGGCCCGTCGTCGCCGACGGCCGGCTTGCCTTCACCGAGGCCTGTCGCTATCCGGACGGCACCGGAGTGCTGTGCATGGCCACCGCCGACCTCGATGACGCCGGCAAGATCGCACGGCAGGTCGCGGTGACCGCCTGGGACGAATAGGCCGGGCGAAGCGCGCGCGAGGCTCGAGCGGAGGACTGCCCGCACGGTTGACCCGCTGCCCCAAGCCGAGGGCCGATCCCTCGTATTCGCGCCGCGTGGGCGCCGGAGTCGCGCGCGCCTTGCGGGGGTTCGAGTCGTGAGCACGAGATCGACAGGTTGACGAGGACGGGGAGGGCGGGGCGGATCATGTGAAGGAATCCGCGACGAATCACAGCTTGACGCCCTTACGGTGTCGGAAGAAATACGTTCGCCAAGTTTCGGACTGGAGGAGTCGATGATTTGTACGCTCACCGCGCGCCGTCTCAAGCCCGGTGCCTACGACGACTTCCGTGCCGCCTGGAGCGGCGGTGAGGAGGGTCGACCCAAGGGAGCCGAGCGGTGGACGAGCGTCTACCACTGCCGCGACGTCGAGGACGAGAACGTCGTCGTCTCCTTCGGCTTCTTCGACGGCACCCTCGAGCAGCTTCGAGCGGCTCAAGAGGAGATCGGACGCGAAGCCCAGACCTCGAGTGTGGCCGAGTACATTGAGGAAGTGCTACTCGACGGCTCGTACGAGGTGGTGGAGGAGCTTCCGTCCTAGCCTGGAGCAGCCCGGCTTACCTGGTCGATGCCGGCACCGCCCTCGGCACCGGCTCAGCGCCACTCGAGGGCGTGCTCGAGCGAGCGGTTCATCGTCCAGTGAACGTTCCCTGAGAGCCAGCGACAGCGCAACGAGTTCGCCGGACTCACGACGAGCCGATGCCTCTGACGTGACACGCCCGGCGGGGCGGCGATGACTCCTCGATGCTCAAGGAGTCTGTCAGAGCAGACCAGGATCCTCGACGGGCGAGTCGTGTTGCTCGAGTACGGACGACCAACTAGTGCTTGCTCCGGCTAGTTGTTTGCCTCATGTGGTGAGCACCTTGTTGGTGTATGTCCAGTTGAACGGCTGGGCGGTGAGGTTGTAGTGCTCGACGAACGCGAGCATCTGGGTGGCGAGATCCTCGGGGTCGCTGAAGGCGCCGTGGCGCAGCAGCCGGCGGGCCAGGATCGAGAAGAAGCACTCGACCTGGTTGAGCCACGACGCGTGCTTGGGGGTGAAGGCAAAGCGCCAGCGCGGGTGAGCGGCGAGCCAGGCGTCGACCTCGCGGGTCTTGTGCGTCGAGAGGTTGTCGAGGATCGCTATCACCTGCCGGTCGGCGGGGATCTCGGCCTCGAGTTGCTCGAGGAAGGTGATGAAGTCCCACCGGTTGCGCGTAGGCGAGGTCATGCCAGACACCTCACCGTGGTGGACCGCCAGCGCGGCGAACAGGTTGGCGGTGCCGTTGCGTATGTACTCGGTGTCACGCCGTGGCGGGCGGCCGGTGCCCGCCAGCGTGTCCGGCCGGGCCGGCTCGCGCGCCGCGATCGAGGTCTTCTCGTCGATCGAGACGACGATCGCGTTCTGCGGCGGATCGAGATAGAGACCGCAGACATCCGCCGCCTGGACGTCGAAGTCGGGGCCCAGCTCGCTCATCACCCATTGCTCGGTCAGGTGCGGGCGGATGTCGGCCGAACGCAGGATCGCGTGCGCCTGCGACTCGGACATGCCGACCTGCTCGGCGAGC
>JACCUC010000032.1 GCA_013812065.1 Thermoleophilaceae bacterium
CGGCGCGGGCCTCGCGGAAGTCACCGATGAGCACCGCGACCGGGCGCGGCAGGAGGGCGGCGCAGACGATGACGATCAGAGCGGCGGCGGCGAGCACGGCGGGCCGGCCCGGACGGCTGCTCGCTCCGCGGCGGTCGAGCGCGGCTGCGACAGCGCGCCCGAGCCAGCCGAGACCGATTCCCCCAACCACGCAGGCGAAAGCCACGGGCACCGCCAGGTAGCGCGAGTTGCCCGCGTACCCGAGCTCGGTCATGAGGGCCACGAGCAAGTACCACGCGGCTCCTCCCGCGACGAGCGCGAGCGTGGCGCGCGCCCTCATTCGGTCGCCCACGGCCGTGCCCAGCCACGCGCCGCGGGCTCCTGCTCGCGGGCGGCGCCTACCGGTCCCCAGGGCAGCGAGTCCCGCGGCCATCACTGCCCCGACCTTGGCCGGCCAGGGCACGGTCGCATCCGCCTTGGCCAGCACCGCGAGCGCGGGGCGCTCGGCGAAGGCCGGACTGAACAGGGTCGGATCCTGAGCTCGGCTGGCGGCGCGCAGCGGCTCGCCGGACCCCCACAGCTCAGGCCCGAGCCACAGGACGGGCAGAAGCGCCATCAGCCCGGCCGCAAGGCTACGCAACCGCGGCTCGCGGACGAACACGTACAGCGCGTACAGGCCGAGGAACGGCCACGTCTCGGGCCGCAGCAGCCCAGCGGCGAAGCCGAGCCCGAGCGCCTGGCCGCGCCGGCCCAGGAGGTGGCGTTCGACCGCCAGGAGTACCAGCGCGACCAGCAGGCCCTCGGAGTACCCGAGCGCCGAGCCGCGCAGGTACCCACCGGAGAGCGCGAGCATGACCACGGCGAGGGCCCCCGCGAGCGGCCCTCCGAGCCGGCGGGCAAGCCGGAACGCGGCGACGAGCCCGAGCAGAGCTCCGGCGCGTGCCACGACGAGCCACAGCTCGGGGGCGGCGTCGCCGAAGACCGAGAACGTGGTCGTGAACAGGACGGGCAGCGGCTTCCACGAGGGCCCGAGGCGGGTGTCGAGCTCGAGCGCGGCGATCTCTCGGCCCCAGACCAGCCACGCCCAGGGATCGTAGGCCGGAGTGCTCGCAGGCAGGAGCAGCGACACCGCGGCGATGGCGAGGCAGACGAGGACCGCGACGCCGATTCCGCGTCCGTCGTATCGAGAACCACGCCCGATCCCGGGGCGAGAGAGCACAGCTCCCGATCCCGTCGCCTGATACTCAGCTCGTCTTGACCGCCTCCGGTACCTCGATGTCCTTCTTGAGGATCTTGCCGGTCGGCCCCTTCGGCAGCTCGTCCTCGAACCAGATCCGGCGGGGGTACTTGTAGCCGGCGACCTGCTCCCTGACGAACTCGCGCAGGTCGTCCTCGCTCGCGTCCTGCCCGCTCTTGAGGACCACCGCAGCGACGACCTCCTCGCCCATCTGCTCGTCGGGCACGCCCATGACCGCACACTCGGCGACCGCCTCGTGCTCGTACAGGACCTCCTCGATCTCGCGCGGGTAGACGTTGTAGCCCCCGCGGATGACCATGTCCTTCTTTCGGTCCACGATGAAGAAGAAGCCGTCCTCGTCGACGTAGGCCATGTCGCCGGTGTGAAACCAGCCGTCGACGATCGCCTCCTCGGTGGCGTCGGCGCGGTTCCAGTAGCCCTTCATGATGTTGTGGCCCTTGATGGCGATCTCGCCGACCTCGCCCCGGGCGACCTCGTTGCGATCCTCGTCGACTACCTTCATCTCGACGCCCTCGATCGGCGTGCCGATCGAGCCCTCCTTGCGCTCGCGGTCGGGATGGTTGAAGGACGCTACCGGCGAGGTCTCCGAGAGGCCGTAGCCCTCGAGCACCTTGCAGCCGAATTGCTGCTCGAAGGAGCGCATGACCTCGCCGGGCATGGCCGAGCCGCCCGACACGCACAGGCGCAGGCTCGAGAGGTCGACCTCGTCCTTGGTGTCGGAGTGGAGCATGGCCGTGTACATGGTCGGAACGCCCTCGAAGATCGTCACCTCGTCCCGCTGGACGATCTCGAGCGCCTTGTCGGGATCGAAGCGAGGAATCAGGGTGAGGCGGGCACCGGCGGCGACCCCGCAGTTGAGCCCGCAGGTCTGGCCGAAGGAGTGGAACAGCGGCAGCGCCCCGAGCAGGGTGTCGTTCTCGTCGATCTGGATCAGCGTCTTCAGAGTGACCTCGACGTTGCGCCTGAGGTTCGAGTGGGTGAGCTCGGCGCCCTTCGGGCTGCCGGTCGTGCCGGAGGTGTAGAGGAGGACGGCGGTGTCGTCTCCCTCGACGTCGACGACGTCGTGGATCGGGTCGGCGTGCTGGACGAGGTTCTCGAACTCGCCGGGGGCGACGGCGATCAGGTCGGCGCCGGCCTCGTTCGCGCCCTCGGTCGCCTCGTCCTGGAAGCCGTGCCAGGCGAAGATGATCTTCGCGCCCGAGTCCTCGAGGTAGAACCCGACCTCACGGCCCTTGAGCAGCGGGTTGACGGGGACGACGACGCCGCCAGCGCGCAGGACGCCGTAGTAGACGAACGCGAAGTAGGGAACGTTCGGCAGCATGATCCCCACCCGATCCCCCAGCTCGAACCCGTGCTCGGCGAGCAACCCCGCTACGCGCGCCGAGCCCTCATCGAGGAACCGGTAGCTGACCTCGGCGTCGTCGAGCTTGAGGGCTATGCCGTCGCCGTGGCGCTCGGCGGTGTCGGTGAGCAGGGTGGCCAGGTTCGTTCCCATGCGGCAGTCGTCCTCCGATTCGGTTGTGATTGGCGCGGAGGCTAGGTCACCTCCCGTAACCGCCCCGTCTCGACCTCGTACACGAAGCCCCGCACCGAGTCCTTCTTGGGGATGAACGGGTTCGTGGTGATCCGGGCGACCGACTGACGGACGTCCTCTTCGAGGTCGGCGAACGCCTCGGCGGGCCACTGCGGCTTGATGCCGGTCTCGTCCTGGATCTGCCGCCTGAAGTCGTCGTCGGTGAAGGTGAGCATGCCGCAGTCGGTGTGGTGGATGACCATGATCTCCTCGGTGCCCAGCAGGCGCTGCGAGATGGCCAGCGAGCGGATCTCGTCGTCGGTGATCACCCCGCCGGCGTTGCTGATCACGTGGGCGTCGCCCTCGTTGAGCCCGAGCATGACGTAGGGGCTCAGGCGCGCGTCCATGCAGGTGACCACGGCGATCCTCTTGGCCGGCGGGATCGGCAGGCCGGCCTTGTCGAAGCCCTGGACGTAGGCCTCGTTGTTGCGGAGCAGCTCGTCGGTGGTGGAAACGGTGCCCTCCTCGTGGTCGGGGCTTCAGCGCTAAATTATCGAATCTCGATTTGCTTTATCGGGTTTGCGGCCCATGTGCTTGCGGTAGCGCGCCCCGAGATGCCGACCAAGCCAAGGAGACGAGCCGGATGACCCACCATGAGCACGTCCACTCAGGCCCGGGCTACGCCTCCCCGGAGGAGGCGCTTCGCCAGCCGCCCGAGGAGGTCGCCTACGTCGCCTGCCTGTACGAGGGCACCGGAATCAACCAGCCCGACTTCATCGCCGTGGTCGACACGAACCCCGAGTCGGACACCTACTCGCAGATCGTCCACCGCACGCCGATGCCGAACATCGGCGACGAGCTCCACCACTACGGCTGGAACGCCTGCTCGTCGGCGTGCCACTCCGGCCTCGCGCGCGACAAGCTGATCGTCCCCGGCTTCCGCTCCTCGCGCATTCACGTCCTCGACGTGACCGATCCGCGCGAGCCCCGGCTCGAGAAGGTGATCGAGCCCGACGAGCTCACGCGGAAGACCGGCTACACGGGGCCCCACACCGTCCACTGCATGCCCGGCGACATCGTCACGGTCTCCATGCTCGGCGACGCCGAGGGCAACTCCCCCGGCGGCTTCGCGGTGCTCGACGCGAAGGACTTCTCGGTGCTCGGCCGCTGGGAGGACGACAGGGACGGCGTCGAGCTCATGTACGACTTCTGGTACCAGCCGCGCGCGAACACCCTGATCTCGTCCGAGTGGGCCGCCCCCAACACCTTCAAGGACGGGTTCAACCCCGCCGACGTGGCCGCGGGCAAGTACGGTCGCCAGCTCCACTTCTGGGACCTCGAGGAGAAGCGCAGGGTTCAGACGATCGACCTCGGCGACGAGGGACACATCCCGCTCGAGATCCGCTGGCAGCATGATCCCGACTCCGAGCAGGGCTTCGTCGGGGCGACGCTGTCGAGCAACATCGTGCGCTTCTCGCGTCCGAACGGAAGCTGGCAGGCCGAGAAGGTGATCGACGTCGAGAACCAGCACCTTGGCGGCTGGCCCCTCGAGGGCGGCGTGCCCGGCCTGATCACCGACCTCGTACTGGCCATGAACGACCGCGACTTGTTCTTCTCGAACTGGCTACACGGAGACCTGCGCCACTACGACGTCTCGGACCCCGAGCGACCGGAGCTGCGATCGCAGACCTGGCTCGGCGGCCTGCTCGGCCGCGACGGCGGCCATCCGCTCGCGGAAGGGCCGCTCAACGGCGGGCCTCAGATGCTCCAGGTCTCACTCGACGGAGAGCGCGTGTACGTGACCAACTCGCTCTACTCGACCTGGGACAACCAGTTCTATCCCGATCTGCGGGGCTGGATGACCAAGCTCGATCGCCAGGAGGACGGGTCCTACGCTGTCGACCCCCGGTTCTTTGTCGACTTCACGAAGCTCGACACGGGTCCGGCGCGTCCGCACGAGGTCCATCTGCCCGGCGGCGATTGCACGACCGAGATTTTTCCGTAGGGCGGCGGCCCGCACGATCAGTTCTGCGTCGGACCCTCCGCCCAGAGCCGCTCGGCGATCTCGGACGGGCGCTCGTTGATGGCCGAGAAGCGCACCACGGTGACCTCGTCGTCGAGCTCCACCGAACGCCCGTATATCTGCTCGAGGAAATGCTGGGTCTCCTCGATGCGGCGAAACTCGGGGTTGTCGTGCTCGACGTCGCGTGGGGCGAGGTCGCGCATCCGCTTGACCTCGACGCCGTCGATCACGGCCTCGAAGATCTTCTCCCGCGGGGAGTGCTGGAAGCCGACGGTCACGAGCACCGCCTCACCGCGCCGGTACTTGTGCGACTTGTCGCCCAAGCGGATCGTCGCGGTCTTGCGACCCCGGCGCAGCTGGTCGGCGAAGACCGGCGAGTAGAAGTTGAGCACGTACACGGCCCGGCAGCCTACCCGGCGTCCGCGACGCGGCGGAGCGCGCACGCCGCGACGGCCCTCTCCCCTCGATAGGACAGGCGCTCGGGCGCGTCGGCGAGCGGCACCCACTCGGCGGCATCCACCTCGTGATCGTGGTTGCGGACGCAGCCCGATCGGTAGCGGAAGAGGAAGAAGGAGACGATCTTGAACACCCGTGCGCCCGGGCGCCGGTACCAGTAGCGCACGTCGTCGAGCTTCTCGACGAGGACGGCGTCGAGGCCGGTCTCCTCGCGCACCTCGCGCGTCGCGGCCTCGGCGGCCGACTCGCCGGGATCGATCAACCCCTTGGGGAGGGCCAGCACCTCACCGCCCTTGAGGCGGATGCAGGCCATCCACGGGCGACCGCGGAAGCGCCGGATGACGATCCCCCCGGCGGAGAGCTCGCGCACGGTGGGCGGGGTCGCGGACACTCGCTCGGCCACGCGTGCGCCGCTCAAAAGATGTAGCGGCGCAGCGCCTCCGGGTCGTGCACCACGATCCGCCCGCGCGCCGTCGTGACCACTCCCGCGCGCTCGAGGTCGGCGAGGAAGCGGCTTGCGCTCTCGCGCGAGGAGCCCGCGAGCTGCGCGATGTCTGCCTGGGTCGCCTCGATGACGATCTCGTCGGCCGGGATGCGCCGGTCGCTCCCGCCGGCGTCGACCGCGGCGGCGGCCTCGGCGCGGCGCGCCTCCACCTGGGCCAGCAGCGTGGACGCGACGCGCCCCGCCACCGGTTGGAACGACTGGCGCGCGAGATTCTCGTTCGCCGCGCGCAGCCGGCTCGCGAGCCGCGCAAGCATCTTCACGGCGATCTCGGGGTGCTCTCGCAGCACGCGCCTGACATCGCGCTCGAGGAGGGCGAGAGTGGTCGTATCCTCGAGCGCCTCGACGGTGGCCGATCGCCCCTCGCCGTCGAACATCGAGAGCTCGCCGAACATCTCTCCCGCACTGAGCTCGGCCAGGGTGAGAATGCGGCCTCCCGAGTGCCGGCGCGTTATGCGCACGCGCCCGCTCCGGACGATGAAGCAGGTGTCGGGCCGGTCCCCCTCGCGGAAGATCACCTCGCCCGCCTCGTAGCGGCGCGGAACGGCGAGGTCGGCGACCTGGCGCAGCTCATCCGCCGACAGGCTCTCGAAGATCGGGAATCGCGCCAGCTCGGCGGTCTTCTCCTCCCCCATAGACGTCACGGATCCGATCATCGCAGGCTGCGATCCGCACGGCACCGGGATGAGGAGACGAGCGATGGACCGCTGCCGCACCGGTATGTTGCTCGGCGATGTCGCACCAGCGCCACGTCGTCGAGGCCGCCGGCGTCCCCGCGCCGATCGGCCCGTACTCCCATGGGATCGTGGCCGGCGGGCTCCTGTTCTGCTCGGGGCAGCTCGGGCTCGACCCCGCGACCGGCGAGCTCGTCGACGGCGGCGCCGCCGAGCAGGCGACGGCCTGCCTGCGCAACCTCGCCGAGGTCTGCCGCGCGGCGGGTTCGCAGCTCGAGGACGCGGTGCGCCTGACCGTTTACCTCGCCGATCTCGCCGGCGACGCGCCCGCCGTCAACGACGTCTACGCATCGTTCTTCTCGGAGGTCGCGACCGAGCTTCCGGCACGGGCTGCGGTCGGGGTGGCGGCGCTCCCGCTCGGAGCGCGGGTCGAGATCGACGCGGTTGTCGCGCTGCCCGGCTGAGTCCCGCAGCGGGCGGGCAGAGGTTCTGGGGATACGTCGAGGAATCAGTGGTGTGGCAGGCCCAGCGTCAGCGCTGGCACCGCGGGCACCAGAAGGTCGTGCGGTTGTCGTCGCCCTGGCCGCGGGCGCGGAGCGGCGTACGGCACGTGCGACAGGGCAGGCCGCCCCGACCGTGCGCCCAGGTGCGCCCGTCGCCTCTGGCCGCGCGGCGATCACCCTCGGGCCGGTAGGTCTCGACCCGCCCTCCGCGCTCGACCGACTGCCGCATGAGCGGACGCACGGCGCGCACGATGGCGAGCGCCTCGGCGTCGGACAGCTCGGCGAGCCTGCGCCACGGGTCGATAGCCGCCAGGTGGCAACCCTCCGACTTCCAGATGTTGCCGATCCCGGCGACGTTGCGCTGGTCGAGCAGGGCGTCGCCGATGCCCCGCGTCGGGTCGTCGTCGCGCAACCGGCGCAGGTAAGCCACCTCATCGAAGTCCTCGGCAAGGATGTCTGGGCCGAGCGCGGCGAGGCGGGCGTCGGAGCGCGCCCGCCCGTCGGTCATGAGCTCGAGTACCGGCCCGTCGAACTGGACGACCTCGTGCTCGGGGGTGCGCAGGACCAGCCAGGCGCGGCGCGGGGAGCGCCGCCAGCGCTCTCCGCGGCGGTAGACCCGCCACGAGCCGCCCATGCGCAGGTGCGAGTGCACGGTCAGGTCCCCCTCGAATCGCAGCAGCAGGTGCTTCCCGCGCGCGTCGACCGAGCGGACCCTTCGCCCGGCCAGGCGCTGCGGCCAGCGATCGAGGCGGTGGCGCGGCTGAGGGGCCTCGATCGACTCGATCTCGCGACCCACGAGCGCGGCGCCGACCCGGCGCGCGGCGCTGTGGATCGTGTCGCCCTCGGGCATGGGGCTAGGCTAGGCGCACGTGGCGGCCAACCCACGCCAGCGAGAGGATGGGATTCCGTGCCGCTTATACTGCGACCCTTCGTCGAGGTAGCCCTGGGGAGACGGCGTGAAAGGCACGACCTCACGAGTAGGGACGAAAGACAAGCTCCGGCGCCTGGCGGGCCGAGCGCGGGGACGCCACCTTCGTGTACTTCTCTCGGCTCTCGCCCCCCTCGTCCTCCTCGCGGCGGCCGGCGGGGCGTGGCTATCGAGCACAAGCGAGTCTCCGTTGGTCGGCGATAAGGCCTCCTCTACCAAAGCCGAGCGGCCGCCGCCCGAGCCCGTCCGACTCGACGAGCTACCTCCGCCGCGCCGCCGCGGCGGCGACAGCGAGCCCGAGCGCGAGTCCGACCGGACCGACTCCGCCGAGACCCCTCCGGTGATCGGGGTGGGCACCGACGAGTTCGCCGCCCAGGCCAGCGATGCGCCGATCGTCTCGACCGACGCCGACCTCCCGACCGCGGACATCGCCTCCGACGAAGAGATCCGGCGCGACCTCAAGATCCTCGAGCGTGAGAACCGGCGCGTGGAGCGCGCACTGCGCAACCTCGGCGGTTCCGGGATCGGCACCGGCAAGCTGATCTGGCCGGCGCGCGGCCCGGTCACCTCGCCGTTCGGGCAGCGCTGGGGGCGCCTGCACGCCGGCCTCGACATCGGCGTGCCGAGCGGGACGCCGGTGCGCTCCGCCGACGCGGGACGGGTGGTGCTCAGCGGGCCCACCGGCGGCTACGGCAACTACATCTGCATCCAGCACACGCGCAGTCTCTCGACCTGCTACGCCCACAACTCGCGCCTCGGCGCCCGCAAGGGCGACCGGGTCCGCCAGGGCCAGGTCATCGCGCGCTCGGGCAACACCGGTAACTCCACCGGACCGCACCTCCACTTCGAGACCCGGGTCAACGGCAAGCCGGTCGACCCGAAGCGTTACTTGTAGCGCGGCTTTTCGGCCGAGACGGCTCGTCAACCGGCCTGACCATCTGTGGGTAGGCTGGGCTTACCCATGTCGCCCGGCCTCAGGCACCGCGAGCGCCACCGGGCGGAGCCGCCCGCGGCCAGCGGAGAGCCCGGCGAGAAGGCGCGCCCGGCGAGCGCGGTGCCCGCATCGACGGCGATCTTCCCGCGTCCCTCGCGCGGGCCGTCGCGCCGTGGAATCGCCCTCAAGGTCGCGGCGCTCGTAATCCTCGGGCTCGCCTTCGAGGTCGCCTACGGCCAGTCGCCCCTCTATACCGGCAACCAGCACACCTATCTGCTGCACGGCCTGTCGCAGGCGGGGGTAGGTCTGCTCGAGGCCGATTGGCAGGCCGGCACGGCCGATCCGGCCCCGGTCACGAGCCTGCTCGTCGCAGCGGCGGCGAAGCTCGGAAGCGAGTGGCTGCTCCTGCTCTTCCACGCGCTGTTGATCGGGGCCTACGGGGTCGCGCTCGCGGGGATCGGGATCACGCTCTCTCGTCTCGACGACTGGCCCGGGAGACTGGTCCTGATCGCCGCGCTGATCGCCGCACACTCCGCGATCGCCGCCGAGCTCCAGGGAGGGCTGCCCGGCGACGTGCGGTCGCTCGTCACGCGCGGACTCGCCGGGCAGTTCGCGCCCGGCTTCACCTTCCAGCCGAGCCTGTTCGGCGTTCTGCTCGTCGTCTCGCTGCTCCTCTATGCGCGCGGGCGCCTCACCGCGGCGATCGCCACCGCCGGTGCGGCGGCGATCTTCCACCCCACCTACCTCCTGGGCGCCGCCGTCCTGAGCGGCGCGTACCTCGCGGACACTTTCGCCGGCACGGGCAGGTGGCGCGCGCTGCTCACCGGAGCCGGCGCCGCCGCCGTGACGCTCGTGCCGGTGGGCCTCTACGCGGTGATCGCCTTCGGTCCCGCCCCGGGCCCTCTGCACGAGGCGGCCCAGAGCGTGCTCGTCGACTTCCGCATTCCCCACCACGCCAAGCCCGAGGTCTGGTTCGCGCCCGACGACGCGATCCGCCTGGGGATCGTCGCCGCCGGGGTCGCGCTCGCGTGGCGGACCGTGCTCTTCCCGGTACTGGCGCTCGCGGTGGCCGCGGGCGGCGCGCTGACCGCGATCCAGCTCGTGACCGGCAGCGAAACGCTGGCGCTGCTCTTCCCGTGGCGGGTCTCGATCTTCCTGGTGCCGGTGTGCGCGGCGATCGTGCTCGCCGCCGCGACCCGGGCCATCTTCGGGCTCGCGAGCGTGCTGGAGCGGCTCGTCGCCCGCCTGCGCCCCGACCGCGCTGCTCGACTCCGGACGTCGGCGCGTGCTGCGGCCTGCGGGCTCGCCGGCCTGGTCATCGCCGTCTCGCTCGTGGCCGGCCTGGCGCGCCTCGGGCGCCTCGGGCCGGAGCCGCGCCAGGATGAGCTCGGCCGCCTCGTGGCCGCGCAACGCTCCCCCGGGGACCTGTATCTCGTCCCGCCGCGCATGTACGAGTTCCGCCTCGACGCCGGGGCGCCGATCTACGTCGACTACAAGACTCATCCCTACGAGGATCGCGAGGTGCTCGAGTGGCGACGGCGCCTGCGCGAGGTAACGCGCGTGTACGCCCGGCGCTCGCTCGACTGCGCAGCACTCGAGCGCACGACCCGCGCCGCCGGCATCACCCATGTCGTCGTCAAGGCGCCGACCCGGGCGCGGTGCGACTTCCTGACCGACGCCATCGACGCCGAGCGGATCTCGGTCTTCCGCGTCGAAGCCGACCGCGGCCGGCGCGCGGGAGGAGACTCCCACGGAGGGCGGAAAGGCGTGTAGACGCATATTACCCGCCCTTACTAGACTCGCCGCCCGTGACCGTCGCCACTCCACCCAAGCCCGCCGAGGAGCCCCTCGCGCCGGCGCGCGGCGCCCGCGAGCAGCGCGTCCCTCCGCGCGCTTGGGCGCGGTCAGACCGGGCGCGCACGACGGCCATCGGGTGCCTGCTCGGCATCGCCGTGACCCACGCCTTCGAGGTCGCGTCGAAGCTCGACTCCGCGCCCTACGTCGGCGTGATGTTCCTGGCTCTGATCGGGGGCGCCACCCTGCTGGCACTCATGCTCGCCAACCGCTGGCGGCTCGCGCTCGTGTGGCCGGCCGCCGCCTTCATGGGGGCCTCGAGCATCGTCGCCTACCTGTGGAGCCGGGGGATCGGCCTGCCGGGCATCGAAAACCACATCGGCCACTGGAACGACCCGCTCGGCACAGCAGCCCTCGTCTTCGAGGCCACACTCGTCGGTCTGAGCCTGCCGGCGCTCCGCAAGCGCACCCTGCGCTTCTCGACGGCCACGACCTTCCTGGCCTCGGGACTCGTGGTCGCGGGACTGATGCTGACCGGTGGGGGCGATGCCCACGGAGGAGGGGGGGGACACGAGGGGATGGACATCGACGCGGCCACGCGAAGCCAGCAGGCTGAGGCCCGCCAACTCATGGTCGCCGCGACGGCGAACGCCCGCCAGCGGTTTCCCACCTTCGACGCCGCCCGCGCCGCGGGCTACGAATTCGCCCCGCGCTCGTTCGAGCAGCAGAAGGATCTCGACTACTGGCACGTGACCAACAACTCCCACCTCAAGGACAAGCGCGACCTCGATCCCAAGCGGCCCGAGTCGCTCATGTACTGGAACAACGGGGACGGCAGGCCGCAGCTCATGGCCGCGGTGTTCCGCGTGCCCACGCGCAAGCCCAATCCCGTCCTCGGCGGCCCGATCCTCCAGTGGCACCTCCACCGCAACTCGAAGGGCAGGCTCGGCAGGTACAAGATGACCCACCTGTGGATGCTGCCGCGGCTGCGCGACGCCTACAGCATGTCGATGCCGACCAAGCGCTTCCAGCGCAGGTTCGAGGACCTGCCCGACAACGGCAGCGGCGCCGGCGCGTAGCCGGCGCGGAGCTCACGCCCTGCTATACGTTGGCCGGTTAGCCGCGCCGCGGGGAGCTGCCGTGTGCGCGCACGCGCAGGCGGCGCGCGCCTGACGCATTCAACTACGAAGGAGGACTCTCGTGGAAACAGAGGTGTTTGCATACCTCGATCCCGGCTCGGGGAGCATGATCATTCAGATCCTGGTCGGCGGCCTCGCCGCGGTCGGGGTGACCATGAAGCTGTACTGGCGTCGGATCACCGGCATCTTCAGCCGTGGCAAGAAGGTCGAGGAGAAGTCCTAACCGCCAGCTCGCCTTCAGGGTGAGCCGACGATGAGCCCAGAGATCGCCGGGGGCGAGCGCACGCGCCTCGAGCCAGGCTCGTTTCGCGACGCCGACTCGACGGTCCTCTACACAGACGCTGGGGTCTTCCGCGCCCTCTCGGCTCAGGGCCTCGAGGACTTCGAGGCGCTCGCGGCAAGCCAGCTCTTCGAGCGCTTCGCAGGCGACGGGCGGCTCGTCGGCACCGAGCGCGTCGAGGCCGCGCACGGCGACCTCCCCGCGCTGCGCAACGAGGAGGTCGCCGCACTCCTCAGGCACGAGAAGATCCCGTTCGTCTCCTATCCCTACGAGTGGCCGTTCGGGATGCTGCGGGACGCGGCGCTGCTCCAGCTCGACCTGCTGCTCGCCGGCCTCGACGAGGACCTGATCCTCAAGGACTCCTCGCCCTACAACGTGCAGTTCCGCGGCGCCCAGGCGACGTTCGTCGACGTCGGCTCGTTCGAGCGCCTGCCCGAGGGCGAGCCGTGGATCGGCTACCGCCAGTTCTGCATGCTCTTCCTCTATCCGCTCATGCTCCAGGCCTACAAGGGGCTCGCTCCCCACGCCTGGCTGCGCGGCGCCATCGATGGGATCACCCCGACCCAGATGAGCGCGGTCACGTCCGCGCGCGATGTGCTGCGCCGCGGCGTGCTCACCCACGTACGCCTGCACGCCCGCCTCGAGCGCCGCCACGGCGAGCGCCCGCGCGAGGTCAAGCGCGAGCTGCACCAGGCCGGGTTCAACAAGGAGCTGATCAGGGCCAACGTCTCGAAGCTGCGCAAGCTCGTTGGGAGGCTCGACTGGATTCCGCCGAGCGGCGTGTGGACCGACTACGGCGAGCGCACCCACTACACCGACCGCGATACCGAGGAGAAGGACCGCTTCGTACGCGACGTGGCGGGCTCGCGCGCGTGGGACCTGGTCTGGGACCTCGGTGCCAACGACGGGCGCCACTCGCGCCTCGCGGCCGACGGTGGTGCGGACTACGTCGTGGCCATGGACGGCGACCAGGGAGCGATCGAGCACCTCTACCGCTCGCTGCGCGACGAGGGCGATCGCCGGATCCTGCCGCTGACCGTGAACCTCACCGATCCGTCGCCGGCGCTCGGCTGGCGCGGGGTCGAGCGCAAGACGGTGCTCGAGCGCGGGCGACCGGACCTCGTGCTGTGCCTGGCGCTCGTCCACCACGTGTCGATCGCCGGGAACGTCCCGATCCGCGAGGTCGTCGACTGGCTGGCCTCGCTCGGGGCGGCGCTCGTGATCGAGTTTCCGACCCGCGAGGACCCGAAGGTCGAGCAGCTGCTCGCCGCCAAGCGGTCCGGGACGCACCTCGACTACGACCGCGAGTTCTTCGAGCGCTGCCTCGGCGAAACCTTCGACGTCGTGCGCTCCGAGCGGCTGTCCTCCGGGACGCGCGTCCTGTACTTCGCGCGGCCGCGCGGAGCGGTTCCCGCGGCGCGCGACGGCCGTACCGCGCTCGGGCGGTGAGCGCTCCGGCGCCCGCGCAGGCGCCGCGCGGTGAGGACGGGACCGGCGGGCGAACCTCGGCGACCCGGAGCGGGCGCCGCCGGCCGACCCGGCGCGAGGCGCTCGTCACCTTCCTCCATCTGGCCGCGCTATGGGGCTTCGCCGTCGCTCAGCCGCTCTTCGATCTGCTCGGGCGCAACGCCGAGTTCTTCGCGACGCGCGGCTCCGAAGGGCTCGAGATCGTCGGGTTCGGGCTCGTGCTGGCGCTCGCTCCGCCGGCGCTGCTGCTGGCGCTCGAGCTGCTCGCAGGCGCGGCGTATCCGGGGCTTCGCCGGCCGGCGCATCTGACCTTCGTGGGCGCACTCGCCGCCGTCCTGGCGGTCCAGGTGCTCAAGCGGATCGGCGACCTCGGCATGGCCCTGCCCCTGGTCGTCGCCGTGCTCGGGGGGGCGGCCGTGTCCGTCGCCTACGCGCGCACGCGCGGGCTGCGGACCTTCCTGACCGCGCTCGCCCCGGCGCCGCTCGTCTTCCTCGTGCTCTTCCTCGCCGCCTCGCCGGTGGCGAGGCTGGTCTTCGCGAGCGAGGCGAGCGCCCGGGCGGCGGGCGTCACCGCCGATGCCCCCGTCGTCTTCATAATCTTCGACGAGCTGCCGGTGACCTCGCTGCTCGACGCGCGGGGTGAGATCGACGCTCGGCGTTATCCGAGCTTCGCGAGCCTGGCCCGCAACTCGAGCTGGTTCCCCAACGCCACCGGCGTCCACGACCGCACCAGCAAGGCCGTCCCCGCGGTGCTCACCGGCCGGCGCCCGCGCCCCGGCAGCCTGCCGATCGCCGCCGACCACCCCCGCAGCCTGTTCACCCTGCTCGGCGGCTCCTACC
This sequence comes from Thermoleophilaceae bacterium, assembly GCA_013812065.1. Taxonomy (GTDB): domain Bacteria; phylum Actinomycetota; class Thermoleophilia; order Solirubrobacterales; family Thermoleophilaceae; genus JACCUC01. The sequence goes on from JACCUC010000032.1 coordinate 14,291, forward strand.
GGATGAACGTCTTCGAGGAGGCGACGAGCGTCTGCCCCGACGACCTCTGCCATCAGGGAAGCCGCGAAGGAGGGCTCGGGCGGCGTACACGCTCGCTCGCCTCCGACCTGGCGGTGGTCTTCGGGCACATCGCGCTGCCGGATGAGCTGGGCGCGAAGCTGCCCTCGGTCTCCGAGGGGTGGGAGGGCTTCGCCGGAGACGATGCCGGCGGTGAGGGCGAGGACGGGAGCGAAGCCGGGGCGGGCGAGCGACCCGAGTCCGGCGAGGACGGGGTCAACGACCTCGCCCGCGGGCTCACGCGGGGCCTGCGGGGCGGGCGCGACGGGCGCTTCGATCGGTTCGTGGCCTCGCTCGGCTCGGATGACGACCGCCGGGCGCTGTTCTTCGAGCACGCCTTCTTCCCGCACGCCCCGTTCGAGCATCTGCCGTCGGGGCCTCGCTACCTGCGCGATCACCGCGATGCGATCGATGGGCTCGTCCCGCCGAGCGGGACGGAGCCCTTGGGCGACCGCTTCGCCGCGTCGCAGGCCTACGCGCGCCACCTGCTCCAGGTCGGCTACACCGATCGCCTGCTGGGAAGGGTGCTCGACCGGCTGCGAGAGCAGGGTCTGTTCGACCGATCCCTGATCGTCGTCACGGCCGACCACGGGGCGATCTTCAGGGCCGGCGAGGATCGCCGCGCGGTGACCGAGCGGACGTTCGCCGACATCGCCTCGGTGCCGCTGCTCGTCAAGGAGCCCGAACAGGACGAGTCGAGAAGGCTCGACGCCTACGTGCAGACCACCGACGTCGTGCCGACGATCGCCGACGTGCTCGGGGTGCGCCTGCCCTGGCGCCTCGACGGGCGCTCGGCCTTCGAGCCCGGAGCCGGGCGGCAGGGTACGGTCACCATGGTGCAGGGTGCCGAGCGCCGCGCCCGCATCAGCCGCGGCGCCGGCGACCGGCCGGTCACGGTCACCACCCGGGAGCTCGAACGTGGGCAGCGGGCGTCGCTCGAGCGCAAGCTCGCCCTGTTCGGGGAGCGCGCCGATCCGTTCTCGCTGGGCCCGCGGCCGCAGCTCCGC
>JACCUC010000055.1 GCA_013812065.1 Thermoleophilaceae bacterium
GGTCACGGCCGTAGAGGAGGCGAGCGGTCGCCTCGGCGGCGGCCGGCAGCGAGTGGGCCCGGGGCGGCCACCAGGGGCGCCTGAACCGCGCGGCGTCCGAGCCGACGAGCTTGATCTCGACGCACTCGCGAAGGCCCGGATCGCCGTGCATCCGCCCTGCGCCCGAGGCGCCCGTCCCGCCCCAGGCGCACTGGACCGCGCCGTGCGAGTAGCGGTGGTCGTTGACCCACACCATGCCGGCCTCGAGCCGCCGGGCGATCCGCTCTCCGCGGGCGCGGTCGCGGGTCCAGACCGACGCGCCGAGGCCGTAGGGCGAGTCGTTGGCCAGGGCGATCGCCTCCTCCTCGGAGTCGACGGGGGTGATGCACACGACCGGCCCGGAGACGGGCTCGCGTGCCACGCGCATGTCGCCGGTGACCCCGGTCAGCACCGCGGGGGCGAAGAAGGCCGCGCGCTCGAGGCCCTCGATCTCGGTCGGTCCGCCGCAGCACAGCGTCGCTCCGGCGGCGACGGCCTCGTCCACGACCTCGCGCACGCGCTCGAAGCGCTCCGCCGAGAGCAGCGGTCCGACCTCGGTGCCGGCCGCCAGAGGATCGCCGATCCGCAGCGCACCGGCGCCACGGACGAGTCCCTCCAGGAACGGCTCGGCCACCTCGCGCGCCACGTAGACCCGCTCGATCGACGCTCGCGACTGCCCGGCGTTAGCAAAGGCGCCCCAGAGCGTCCCGGCGACCGCACGCTCGACTCTCGCGTCGGCGAGCACGAGCTGGGGGTCCTTGCCGCCCAGCTCGAGTACGGTCCGCCGTCCGTGCCGCGAGCACGCGGCCTCGACGCTGCGCCCGGCGCGGGTCGAGCCCGTGAGGAAGACCTTCGCCACCCCGCGCGCCTCGGCGAGCGCCGCTCCCGCCTCGTCGCCGCCGTGCGCCACGCCTACGAGGCCCTCGGGGACACCGGCCCGCACGAAGGCGCGCTCGACTCGCCCTCCGACGAGCGCCGCGCCGGGCGCTGGCTTCAGCACCACCCCGTTGCCGGCCATGAGGGCGATCGCCGTCTGGAGGAAGGGTCCGAGCCATGCCGACCGGGACGAAGAGATGACTCCGACCACTCCGAGTGGCTCGCGCACGTGCCGGTGGCGCTTTCCCAGCAGCCACACCTGTCGCGTGAGGATGCGCTCGTCGCGCAGGAGGCGCGGACCGCGATCGGCGATCCAGTGCAGCGCGTCGACGGTGGGCAGGAGCTCGAGTGCCTGGGCCTCGGCGAGCGGCCTTCCCCCTTCGCGCGCTATGAGCTCGCCGAGCTCGCCGGTGCGGTCGATCACCACCTGCGCCGCGCGACGCATGTAGCGAGCGCGGTCGGCAAGCGGGAGCTGCGCCCAGTAGGGCTGGATCGACGCCGCGTCGTCGACGGCGGCCTGAACGGTCTCGGCGTCGGCCCGCGACACGACGCCGACGAGCTCGCCGGTGGTCGGGTTGAGCGACTCGAGCTGTGGCCTCGGGGAGGCGCCGACGGTCGCCATGGAGGGATTGTGAGGGTGCGCGCGCTATCGCGGCGCCCCGGCGACGGGCTCCGCGGGACCGAGCCGGTAGACCCATCGGGCTCCGAGCTCGTGGCCGGGGACCGGCACGAGCCGGTGACGGCCGGAGATCACCTCGGCCACTCGCCGTCCGAGCGCCGGGCTATTCCCGTAGCGTGGATCGGAGGGCGGCAGGCCGCTCACGTAGAGCGTGCCCGGGCCAAGCTCGTTCAGCCATGCATGCTGATGCCCGAGCAGGTATCGCTGACTGGCGGCGAAGACGCGCGCGTCGTCGGGAAGCCTCCAGACGATCCGCGGCAGCACTCCGCGCGCGACGTTGTCGAGCACGAGTGCGTCGGCGCGCTCGAGCTCCGGCGGCGGGGTCTGTCCCGGCGCCGGGAACTGCCCGAGCGCCGCGATCGTCGCCGCGGTTGCGAGCGCGGCCGCTGCGGCCGCGCCCAGCGGGACGCGGACCCACCCGGGCAGGCTCCCGACCACGAGCACCGGAACAAAGGCGGCGAACGGCCACAGCGCGCTCAGGTGCTTGAAGTCCATACCGCTGCCGGGGCTCACGAACGACAGGAAGAGGGCGGCGTGGGCGGCGACCAGCCAGATGAACACGAGCGGCATCGCGACGGCGGCAGGACGGGCCCCCCTGCTCGTCAGCGCGGCGACGCTCGCCCAGGCCGTGGCGGCGGCGAGCATCGCCAGAGCGACCGCGGCGGCCGCGCCAGTGGCGACCACAGGAGGCACCATGAACTCCGCCAGCGTCTCCACGGTGTCCACCGCGCGCGCCGCGAGGAGATCGGCGGTCGACTCGACGGCCTGAGCGCGCCCACGGCGCACCGACAGGACGAACCCCGGGTGGATGAGCGAGAAGATCGCGTACCCGGCCGCGATCGACGCGAGCCCCGGCACGAGCAGGCGGCGCTCCCGGCGCCAGAGCCGTCCGGCGAGCAGGGCGGCTCCGGCGACGGCCACGAGCGAGAACAGGAAGTGGGCGAGCGCTCCGGCGGCGGTGAGCACGGCGAGCCCGGCCGCGTCGCGGCGGAGGGAGCGTGTCGGCGGGTCGGCAAAGCGAACGCATTGCCAGACGAACAGCACGGCGAGCAGGGCGAGCAGCTCGTACTGGCGCGCCTCGCCGAAGACGCGGATCGCCGCGGGGCTCAGCGACCACACGCCCGCGACCGCCGCCGCCTTGAGCGGGTCCCCAAGCACGCGTCGCGCCAGCCCGAAGAGGGCCAGGCCCGTCAGCGTCGCCAGCACGATGTTGAGCGATAGGCCGGTCCACAGGCCGACGCCGAAGACGAGCGCCCAGACGTGGAGGAGCCAGAAGTAGAGCGGGGGATGGATGTCCTCGCGGGCGAGGTCACGGCTGATCTGGCCGAGGCAGAGCGCCCGGTCGGGACGCAGCAGCGCCTTCCAGTCCGATGCCGCCGCCCAGCGGCCGAACGGCGGTTCCGCGCGGACCGTGATCCGGGCGTAGTCGTCCTGGTGGCAGGCCGCTGCGAGGTAGGAGATCGACTCGTCGTGGGTGAATCCCGACTTGTCGGCGCCCCCGGCCACCCGCAGGCCGCCCGCGGCGACGAGCACGCAGGCGAGCAGCGCGAGAGCGAGCCTGCGGCGACCCATGTCCGCGCCGCGGCCTCGGGTCAGCCCCCGGCCGGCTCGTCGCCCGGCCGGGGGCCGGCGCGATCTCGGTGGATCTGGGCGAGGCGCTCGGCCAGCGCCCGCTCCTCTCCCCGGTCAGACAGCTCGAGGAAGCGCTCGCCGGCCGCCTCCGGCGGCATGAGCTCCTGATCGGAGAGCGCCCCGGGCAGGTCGTGTGGGTACTCGTAGCCGACCCCGTGGCCGAGCTTGCGCTCGCCGGGATGCCCCGCGCTGCGCAGCGGGCCGGGCACGGCCGGCGTCCCGTGCTCGCGCACCCACGCCCGCGCCGCCGCAAGCGCCCGGTGGGAGGCGTTCGACTTCGGCGCGAGCGCCAGGTACACCGTCGCCTGGGCGAGGTTGTGCGCGCACTCGGGGAGGCCTACGTGCTCGACCGCGTGCGCGGCGGCCACCGCGATCTCGAGCGCGCGAGGGTCGGCGTTGCCGACGTCCTCGCTGGCCAGGATGACCATGCGCCGGGCGATGAAGCGCGCGTCCTCGCCGCCTTCGAGCATCGTGGCGAGGTACAGCAGCGAGGCGTCGGGGTCCGAGCCCCGCGTGGCCTTGATCCAGGCCGAGATCGTGTCGTAGTGGCGGTCGCCGCCCTTGTCGTAGAGGACCGCCTTGCGCTGCATGGCGTCCTCGGCGTCGGCGAGCGTGACCTCGGCGGCCTCGGGATCGCTCTCGCTGCGGGCAGCCACGGTCGCGCAGGCAAGCTCAAGCGCGGAGAGCGCAGCGCGTGCATCGCCGCCCGATCGGGCGGCCAGGAACGCGAGTGCCACGTCGTCCACCGAAGGCGGACCGGAGATCCCCCGCTCCGGAACGGCCAGCGCGCGCTCGAGCAGCGCCCGCACGTGCTCGTCGGCGAGCCCGCGCAGCTCGTACACCTGCGCGCGGGAGAGCAGCGCGGAGTTGACCTCGAAGTACGGGTTCTCGGTCGTCGCCCCCACGAGCGTGACGAGCCCCTCCTCGACCGCGGGCAGGAGCGCGTCCTGCTGGGCCTTGTTGAAGCGATGGATCTCGTCGAGGAAGAAGATCGTGCCGCGACCGGCTCCACCGCCGTAGCGCTCCTCGGCGCGGGCGATGACCGCACGCACCTCGGCGCGACCGGCCTCGACCGCCGACGCCTCCTCGAAGGCGGCGTCGGCGTGGGCGGCGAGCAGCCGGGCGATGGTCGTCTTGCCCGCGCCCGGCGGGCCGTAGAGGACCATCGAGTGGGGCCGTCCCTCCTCGATCGCCCGACGCAGCGCCGAGCCCTCGCCGAGCAGGTGCTCCTGACCGACGACCTCGTCGAGCGAGGCCGGGCGCATGCGGACGGCGAGCGGGCGCTCTGACGCGGGGACGGGCGTGCGCGCAGGCGCGGGGCCGTCGGTCTGGAAGAGCTGCTCCACGCCGCGATTCTCGCAGCAGAGGCGCTCGCCACCCGTATACTCGCGGCGTGCCCGAGCCGGCGGACCTCGAGCGGCGCGCCACGGATCTGCTCCAGCGGCTGATCCGCTTCAAGACCGTCAATCCGCCCGGTGACGAGGAGCCTGCGCAGCTCTTCCTCGAGAAGTTGCTCGAGGGCGCCGGCTTCGAGTGCGAGCTGCTCTACGCGGTCGACGGCCGGCCGAACCTCGTGGCCCGCCTGGGAGCATCGTCCGACGGCGCCCGGCTGGCCCTGCTCTCCCACGTCGACACCGTGCTGGCCGACCCCGAAGAGTGGAGCGTCGATCCGTGGTCGGGCGAGCTGCGCGACGGTTGCGTCTGGGGCCGCGGCGCGCTCGACATGAAGAGCCAGCTCGCGGCCGAGGTGGCGGCGGCCACGGCGCTCGCCGAGGAGGGCTGGCGGCCGGCGAGCGGAGAGCTGCTGGTGATCGTGACCTGTGACGAGGAGGCGGGGGCCGAGCACGGGGCCAAGTGGCTGTGCGAGCGCCAGCCCGAAAAGGTGCGCTGCGACATGGTCGTCAACGAGGGCGCCGGGGAGGTGCTCGAGTTCGACGGGCGGCGGGTCTATGGCGTCTGCGTGGCCGAGAAGGGGGTATTCCGATTCCGGCTCACGACCGAAGGGCGCGCCGGGCACGCTTCGCTCCCGCGCATCGGCGACAACGCTCTGACCAAGCTGGCGCCGCTGATCGAGCGGCTCGGCGAGCGGCGCGCCTCCTACGGACTGAGCCCCGAGCCCGAGGTCCTCATGCACGCCCTCGGGGTCGACCCGGGCGACGGCTCGGACGGCGCGCTCGCCCAGGCGATCGAGCGCGTCGAGGAGATCGACCCGCGCGTCGCGATCGTCCTCGAGCCGCTGCTCTCTGTCACGCTCACTCCGACCATGGTGAGCGCGTCCGAGAAGATAAACGTCATTCCCTCGCGCGCCGAGCTCTCGGTCGACTGCCGGGTCCCGCCCGGTCTCGGGGAGCAGGAGGCGCGGGCGGCGGTCGCCGAGGTGCTCGGCGAGGACGGCTATCGGATCGAGTTCGGGGAGACCGTGGTCGGCAACCGCTCGGCGATCGACACCGAGCTCATGGAGCACATCCGCACCTTCGTGGCCGAGGAGGACCCCGGCGCGGAGGCGGCGGCCGTGGCCCTGCCCGGCTTCAGCGACTCCCGCTGGTTTCGAGACGCCTTCCCCGAGTGCGTCGCCTACGGCTTCTTCCCGCAACGCAAGATGGACCTGTTCGAGGCCGCACCGCTCGTGCACGGCGCCGACGAGCGAGTGCCCGTGGAGGACCTGGGGCTAGCGGCACGGTTCTACGCGCAGCTCGTCGAGAAGGTTCTGGGTTGATCTCGGTGCGGCGCACGAAGATCGTCGCCACCGTCGGCCCCGCCTCGCGCGAGCCCGAGACGCTCGCGCGACTCGTCGAGGCCGGCATCGACGTCGTGCGCCTCAACTTCGCCCACGGCACCCGCGAGGAGCACGCCGAGACCGCCGAGCGCGTGCGTGACGCGGCTGGCAAGGCCGGACGCCAGGTGGCGCTCCTCCAGGACCTTCCGGGGCCGAAGCTCCGCATCGGTCCGCTCGAGCACGACCTCGCCGAGCTCGCCGCGGGAAGCGCGCTGACGCTCGTCGCCGACTCCGACCAGCCCGGCGACGCGGGGCGCATGTCGGTCTCCTGGCCGGGGCTCGCCGCGGCGCTCGAGCCCGGGGAGATCGTCTACCTGGCCGACGGCTCGGTGCGGCTGCGCGTCGAGTCGATCCGCGAGGGAGAGTCCGAGATCGACACCCGGGTTGAGATCGGCGGGGCGGTCGCCTCGCGCCAGGGCCTCAACGTGCCCGGCGAGCTAGCCGACCTGCCCGCCGTGCCCGAGGACGACATCGGCCAGCTCGACTTCGGGGAGCAGATCGGCGTCGACCTCGTCGCGCTCTCGTTCGTGCGCCGCCCCGAGGACGTGGAGGAGGTCCGCCGCCACACCCGCCTGCCGCTGATCGCCAAGATCGAGAAGCCGCAGGCGGTCGAGGCCATACGGGAGATCTGCCACGTCTCGGACTGCTTGATGGTCGCGCGCGGCGACCTCGGCATAGAGCTGCCGATCGAGGACGTCCCGGTCGTCCAGAAGCGGGTGATCGCCTGCGCCGGCGAGTTCGCCCGGCCGGTGATCACCGCGACCCAGATGCTCGACTCCATGGTCACCTCCTCGCGGCCGACGCGCGCCGAGGTCGCCGACGTCGCCAACGCGATCCTCGACGGCACCGACGCGGTCATGCTCTCCCAGGAGACGGCGATCGGGGAGTATCCGGTCGAGGCCGTCGCGACCATGGCCGCGGTCGCCGAGCGTACCGAGCGGATCGCCCCGTACGCCGCATGGAACGAGCGACGCGTTCACCGCGACGAGCGCGATCCCGCCTACACCATCGCCTACAACGCATGCGGCGCGGTGCGCGACCTCAAGCTCTCGGCGCTGATCGTGCCCACTCTCTCGGGACGCTCAGCGCGGCTCATCTCCGCGCACCGCCCGGAGGTGCCCATCTACGCGCTCTCTCCCGGCCGCGAGACCGTACGCCGCTGCAGTCTGATGTGGGGCGTGCAGGCGGCGTCCATGCCCCGGCGCGAGGTCACCGAGGAGCTGATAGCCGACGCCGCCGGGCGCGTCGTGGAGCTCGGTTGGGGCGAGCCCGGTCAGCGGGTGGGGATCACGGCCGGACTGCCGAGCGGCCGGCCCGGGACCACGAGCCTGTTCCAGGTCCAGGAGCTCCCGTCTGTCAAGGTTGCGAGGGAATGAGGCCGTCGCGATGACCCGTCCGACCCCGCCCGACAAGCTTCGTCTGGGCGGCATGGCGCTCGGCAACGGGCTGCTCGTGCACGGTCCGACCCACTGGGCCGCCGCGGTTCGCGACGCCGAGGGTGAGCTGCAGGTGGCCTCCGGGCCCAAGCCCGATCTTGCTGCGGGCGCCACCGAGCGCATCCCCGGCCTGCGGGGGGTCACGAAGCTCGCCGAGGCGATCGCGGTCATCCCGCTCGTCAAGCGCGCCCTGCCCGCCGCCCGCCTGCCCATGCAGGACGCAAGGACCGTCGGCACCATGGTCGCCGCGGCGCTCGCCGGCCAGGCCGTGCGCCGGGGCGGTGCGGCCCGGCGGACCATGGGGCGGGAGGCGCTCGTGGCCGGTATCGGCGTCCTACCCGCCCTCCTCGCGCTGCGCGGTGGCGATCTCGCCGCCTACCACGGCGTCGAGCACAAGGCGATCGCCGCCTACGAGGAGGACGACGCTCGCGCCGCCGATGCGCCCAAGGAGCACGACCGCTGCGGCTCGAACCTCGTCGCTCCGCTCGTCGCGAGCGCGGTGGCCGGCAACGTGGCGGTGCGCCGAGCCGGCCTGCGCGGCCCCGGAGCCGACGTCGCCGTCGCGCTCGGCAGCGTCGGCTTCGCCATCGAGCTCTTCGCCTTCGCCGAGCGCCACCCCGACACCGCGCTCGCCCGCGCGGTGCGGCGCCCGGGCTACGAGCTCCAGCGGGCGCTCGGCACGCGCGAGCCGAGCGAGGAGCAGCTCGAGGTCGGCGAGGCGGCGCTGGCGGAGATCCTGCGGGTGGAGGACGCCGGCGCCCCGTAGACTTCCTCCATGTCGCTCACCACCGTCCGCGAGCGCCTCGCCCCGAGCGTCTTCCAGCTCCCCGTCGAGCGCATCCGGGACGGCTATTACTCCGACGCCTACTTCACCTTCTCGAAGGAGGTGCTCGAGGCCGAGGGCCGCCGTCCGAATGTGGTCATGCAGGCCTTCCAGCAGAAGGAGGCGGTGCTCGGCGGGATCGACGAGGCGATCGCCATCCTCAAGCTCTGCTCGGGCCGTCGCCGCCCCGACGGATCATGGGAGGACGGCTGGGACCGGCTGACCGTCCACGCCCTGCGCGAGGGCGACGAGGTCGCGCCGCACGAGCCGGTCATGCACCTCGAGGGCGACTACTCGCTGTTCGCCCACCTCGAGACCGTCTACCTCGGCTGCTTGGCGCGCCGCACGCTGGTCATGCGCAACGTCAAGGAGGTCGTCGACGCGGCCGCGGGCAAGCCGATCCTCTTCTTTCCGGCCCGCCACGACCACTGGCTGGTCCAGACCGGTGACGGCTGGGCGGCGCACGTCGCCGGAGCGATCGGCGTCTCGACCGATGCGCAGGCGTCGTGGTGGGGCGGACGCGGGATCGGCACCGTCCCGCACGGGCTGATCGCCGCCTACGCGGGCGACACCGTGGCTGCCGCCGACGCCTTCGCCCGCCACTTCGCCGACCAGATGAACGTCGTAGTGCTCGTCGACTTCGAGAACGACTCGGTGCGCACGTCGCTCGAGGTCGCCGACGCGCTCGGCGATCAGCTCTGGGGCGTCCGGCTCGACACCTCGGGGTCGATGGTCGACCGCGCGCTGTGGACCGAGATGGGCAGCTTCGACCCGACCGGCGTCAATCCGCAGCTCGTCGAGCGGGTGCGGGCGGCGCTCGACGGGGCCGGGCACGAGCGCGTCAAGATCGTTGCCTCGGGAGGGTTCGACGCCGAGCGCATACGGCGCTTCGAGGCACTCGGGGCGCCGGTCGACTCCTACGGCGTGGGCTCGGCGCTGCTGCGCGGAGGGAACGACTTCACGGCCGACGTCGTGCGCGTGAACGGGCGCGACTGCGCAAAGGCGGGGCGGGGTTACACGCCGAGCGACCGACTCGAGCGCGTGGAGTAACTCCCGCTCCGCGGCGGGAGCTCAGGTCGCTTCGACGCCCGGGATCATCCCGTTGCGGAAGGCGTCCACGAACAGCCGGTGGTCCTCGCGCGTGAGATCGCCGTAAGTGACCCCGAACCTGCAGAGTTCCTCGACGAACGCGTCGTCGTCGCCGATCGCCTCGAGGATGGCGTGCTCGGTCTCGAACTTGACCAGGCTCTCGTCGCTCGAGGCGTCGGAGACGCAGTGGGCCTTGGCCGTCGCGCGGCCGAGCCCCTCGAGAAGCGGCAGCACCTCATCGGGCTCGGTCACGCCGTCCCATTCGACGTCGTTGGCGTAGGGCGAGAGCTCCTGGACGACCTGGCCGTGCCCGTTCAGCTCGCACCATCCGAGCCAGGGATCGGCGTGGGCCTGGAGCGCGCGCTGGGAGAGCGCCGTCCGATGGCCCTGGTGGTCGAAGTACTTCTCGATCCGCTCGTCGGAGACGACCCGGCTCGGCGCGGGTACGAGCGCCCGCTTCATCGACAGGATCACGTCGTTCTCGAGCGCCTCGGTCCGGCCCTCGACGAGCAGGGACTGGACGGGTAGACCGGCGCTCCCGATCCCGACTCCGGTGAGGGTCACGACGTCCTTGACCTTGTAGGAGACGCTCTGCTGGCGGTTGCGCTCGGGAATGGTGTCCAGGTAGGACTCGTACGCGTTCATCACCGCCACCTGCTCCTGGAAGTCGAGCCGGCGCTCGCCGGCCGACTCCTTGAAGCGGCGCTCCCCGGCCTCGATCAGGGTAAGCGAGTCGAGCAGATCGATGCGAGTGCCCGAGCGCGCGCCGAGCAGGATGTCGCGCACCGCGCCGTCGGTGTTGCTCAGCGTGAGCCGAAACTCCTCGTCGCGCTCGCCGCGAGCGAAGTAGCGCACCTGGTCGAGGTAGGCGCGCGCATAGGTGTCGATCATCTCGCGGATCGTCTTGTCCGGGAACGCCTTCGAGAAGCCGAGCAGGGCGAGGCTCGCGGCCATGCGCTGGAGGTCCCACGTGAAGTGGCCGAGGTACGCCTCGTCGAAGTCGTTGACGTCGAAGACGAGCACCCCCTCGGCGTCCATGTACGTGCCGTAGTTCTCGGCGTGCAGGTCGCCCTGGATCCAGATCCGGCTCGTCTTCTTGTTGGCGTAGGGATCCTTGAGCTTGGCGACGTCGTGGTAGAAGAGCGGCGCGCTGCCCCGGTAGAAGTCGAACGGCTCGGCGGCCATCTTGCGGAACTTGCGCCGGAAGGCCCGCGGGTTGATCTCGATCAGCTCGTTGAAGGCCTCGACCAAGCAGGCGATGATCTCCTGCTGGCGATCGTCGGAGGAGGCGGAGCGGAGGTCGTCGACGGAGGTCACGGGCGAAGAGAATAGGGCTTCGGCCCGACCCGAGCGCTCATGCTCTGAGCATCGACCGCCGATACGAGCGGTGGGATGCCCGCCCCTTCCCTCCTACCGCTCGCCCTCTCCCTCGACACGATCGAGACTTGGGCGCTCACCTGGCTGCCGATTCTCTTCATGGGCCTGATCGTCGTCCTGATCGGGATGACGATGCGGTACATGCCGCGCACCAAGCCACAGGAGATCAAGCCGCAGTCCTCGGACTCGATCGGGTGGGCGGAAGTGGCGGGAGTCGACGAGGCGAAGGCCGAGCTGCGCGAGGTCGTCGACTTCATGCGCGATTCCAAGCGCTTCAAGCGGCTCGGGGCCAAGGTGCCGAAGGGCATCCTCCTACACGGTCCACCCGGGACCGGCAAGACCCTGCTCGCCAAGGCCGTCGCTCACGAGTCGAACGCGAAGTTCTTCGCCCAGTCGGCGTCGTCGTTCGTGGAGATGTTCGCCGGGCTGGGCGCCGCACGCATCCGCCGGCTCTTCCGCGTCGCCCGCAAGCAGGCGCCCGCGATCATCTTCATCGACGAGCTCGACGCCGTCGGCGCGACCCGCGGAAAGGACATCTCGGGCGAGAAGGACCAGACGCTCAACCAGCTCCTCGTCGAGATGGACGGCTTCTCGAGCGCCGACAACATCGTCGTCGTCGCCGCCTCGAACCTGCTCGACAAGCTCGACCCCGCGCTCCTGCGTCCCGGGCGCTTCGATCGCCAGATCTTCGTCGCGCCGCCCGACCTCCCGGGCCGCCACGACATCCTCCGCGTCCACTCCCGCGACAAGCCGCTGGGCGGGGTCGACCTCGAGATGGTCGCCCGCCAGACGAGCGGCCTCGCCGGCGCCGACCTGGCCAACATCTGCAACGAGGCGGCGATCTTCGCCGGCCGGGCGCTGCGCGACGTCGTCCTGATGCAGGACTTCGAGAATGCACTCGAGCGGGTCGTGGCCGGGATGCAGTCGCGCCGGGTGATCAACGACCACGAGAAGCGCGTGATCGCCTACCACGAGGCCGGCCACGCGCTGTGCTCGGAGCTCCTGACCTCGGTCGAGCGCGTACACAAGATCTCGATCGTTCCACGCGGGCGCGCGCTCGGGTACACGCTCAACCTTCCGGAGGAGGACCGCTATCTCAAGGACAAGGACGAGCTGATCGACCATATGGTCGTGTTGCTCGCCGGCCGCGTGGCCGAGCACGTCGTCTTCGGGGCGATCACCACCGGCGCCTCGGACGATCTCAAGCGCGTCTACGAGCTGAGTCGCGCGATGATCGCCGAGTACGGGATGGGTACGGCGCTCATGTCGCGCCGCCTCCCCCCCGACGACTACTCGGTCTCGGACGCGACGCGCCGCCTCGTCGACGACGAGCAGCAGCACCTGACCGACATGGCGTGGCGCCGCGCGCTCGAGGTCATCCTCGCCCACCGGCCGCTGCTCGACGCGCTCGCCACGACGCTGCTACAGCAGGAGGTGCTGCTGCGGGCGGACATCGAGCGGGTCGTCGCCGAGGCAGGGTCGCCGGAAGGGAACGGCAAGCCCTCGGCCGAGGCCGGCGAGGCGCGAAAGCCGGTCCTGCCACCGGTATCGGCCGAGGTGGACACCGACAGCGTCGCGGCGGTCCTGCCGTCCGCCGCGCCGGTGCCGCCGCCGCACCCTTCCGGGCGCGGCGACAGTCCGCGCTGACCGGCGGGCGCAAGGCACCGTCAGCGGCGTCCCAGCCGCCTCCCGCTCTGGGTCGGCGGAGCCTGGTAGGCGAAGCCGTAGTGCGCGAAAAGGCCCGACTCCCCGTCTCGGGAGAGCTCTCCGTCGGTGTCGATGTTGGGCGCGCCCTTGACAGCCTTCTTGGACACCCGCACGTGCAGGCCGTCGGGGTCGGCGGTCGCTCCCCGAAGCGGGACGAACGTCAGATGGCGTCCCACCAGCCCCTCCTTCACCGTCCCGAACAATTCCTCATCGGTCTCGGTGTCGACGTAGACGTCCTCGAGCTTCCCGATCTTGTCGCCGTCGCTGTCGATCAGGTTCTGGCCACGCCAGTCTGCGAAGTTCTGGGCCTCTGCCATCGTGTCCTTCTGTACCCGCCCGCGCGCACGCTGAGTCCCGCCGGCTCGCCCGCCCGTCCCCGATCCGGCCCGGCCCCCTCGTTAGACTGCGCCGGATGTTCGGCCGCATCGATCACATCGGCGTCGCCGTCGAGGACCTCGACGCCGCGCTGGAGCTCTACCGCGACCGGCTCGACATGCGCGAGCAGCACCGCGAGACCGTCGAGGAGTTCGGCGTCGAGGCCGTTCTGCTCGAGCTCGGCGACGGCCACGTCGAACTCCTGCGTCCGCTGTCAGATGACACCGGCGTCGGCCGCTTCATCGAGCGCCACGGCCCGGGCTTTCACCACGTAGCCTACGGGATCGACGACATCGACGACGCCCTCGAGGCGGCCCGCACCGCGGGGCTGCGACTGCTCGACGAGGAGCCGCGGCGCGGCATCCGCGGCAGCCGCGTGGCCTTTCTGCACCCGAAGTCCACGGGCGGCGTCCTGACCGAGCTCGTGGAGGCGGCGCACTAGATGGCCTCGGGCGGCGGAGAGCGCGCCAAGCGCGTCGACATCGGTTTCTCGGGCGGTCAGGTCCTCTCGTTGCGCATGGCTGACGAGGCCTACCGCGCGCTCGGCGAGGAGGTGCGGTCGGGGAGCCAGGGCTGGCATGAGCTCGAGGCCGAAGACTCGAAAGTGTCAGTGAACCTGAGCCAAGTTGTCTACGTGCGGCTCGACACCGAGCAGCAGAAGGTCGGCTTCTAGCCCTCCTGCCGCTCGCGCCCCTTCTCCACTCGATCGGTGTCGGCCGACGGCTTCAGATCCCGATCGCTCTCCGCCTCCCCTCCTTGAACGAATCCGAGACGATCCCGTACCCCGGGACCGAGAGCGAGAACGCGCCTCGCCCCGAGACCCTGGAGGAGGAGGCCGGGCGCCGCCTGCTCGTATCCTTCGACCGCCTAACGCGCCTCGACCTCGCTCTACTGCGGATCCTCCGCACCCGCGGCCACGCTCGCCCCCTCGAGGTAGTCGTCCTGCGCTACACCCGCTGGGGAGAGCACGCCGCCCTGTGGCACGCCGTCGCGGCGCTCGGCGTGCTGCTCGACAGACGCCTGCGCACGACCTACCTGCGCGCCACGGTCGTGATCGCACTCACCCAGGCCGCGAACTTCGTGGCCAAGACCCTGATCAGCCGGGCGCGGCCACTGCTCGAGGATCTGCCCCCGCTGTCGCCGACGATCAGCGGCCTATCGACGCCCTCTGCGCACGCGTCCACCTCGGCCGCCGCCGCGAGCGTGCTGTCCGACACGCTGCCGCGCCTTCCCGTCTACTTCGCGGCGGCGGTCATGGCCCTCTCGCGCCCCTACCTCGGTGTCCACTATCCCTCCGACACCGCGGCCGGGGTAGCGCTTGGGCTCCTGGTCGCCCGAGCGGTGCGTCGCGGGCATCTCAGGCTCGAAAGGCGGTGAGGATCGGAATCGTCGGCCTGCCGAACGCCGGCAAGTCGTCGCTCTTCAACGCCCTCACCCACGCCGGCGCCGCTGCGGCGAGCTACCCGTTCACCACCGTCGGGCCCAACGTCGCGGTGGTCGGGGTCCCCGACTACCGCCTGGACGCGGTGGCTGAGACCGTCGGGGCGACGCCGGTCGTCCCCGAGACGATCGCCTTCCACGACATCGCCGGGCTCGTGCGCGGCGCCTCCCGCGGAGAGGGTCTTGGCAACCGATTCCTGGCCAACATCCGCGAGACGGACGCCATCGTCCACGTCGTGCGCGCCCACGGCGACGAGCAGGTGCCCCACCCCGACGGTCGCGTCGACCCGGTGGCCGACGTTGAGAACATCGAGACCGAGCTCCTGCTCGCCGACCTCGAGCAGGCGGAGCGCCGGCTCGAGCGCGTCGCGCGCCAGGCCAAGTCGGGCGAGGCCCCGTCGGTGGCCGAGGAGGCTTGGCTGCGGGAGCTCGTCGTCGCGCTCGGCGACGGCCGCCCGGCGCGCTCGGTACCCGCGCCCGCGGAGGCGCCG
>JACCUC010000069.1 GCA_013812065.1 Thermoleophilaceae bacterium
GCTCGGAGCCGGCGGGTCGGCCGCAGGGGGACCCGGGTCGGCGGCGCCCGCGGCGGTCGGCTTCGAGGCCGACGTGACCGACGGCGAGCAGGTGGAGGCAGCGGTCCGAGGCGCGGTCGACGCCTTCGGCGAGCTGCGCTTCCTGGCCTCCTGCGCCGGCATCGGGTGGGCCGAGCGGACCGTCGGGCGCGAGGGCCCCGCGGCGCTCGAGCCCTTCGAGACCGTGGTCCGCGTCAACCTGATCGGTAGCTTCAACGTGCTCCGCCTCGCCGCCGCGGCAATGGCGGGTAACGAGCCCGACGAGGGCGGCGAACGCGGCGCGGTCGTCATGACCGCCTCGGTCGCGGCGTTCGACGGCCAGATCGGCCAGGCCGCCTACGCGGCGTCGAAGGGCGGCGTCGTCGGACTCACGCTGCCCGCGGCTCGCGACCTGGCCCGCAGCGGGATCCGGGTCTGCACGATCGCCCCCGGCATCTTCGACACGCCGCTCCTCGGAGGTCTGCCCGAGGAGACGCGGACCGCCCTCGGCGGGCAGGTCCCGTTTCCCTCGCGGCTCGGTCAGCCGGCCGAGTTCGCCGAGCTCGCCTGCCACATCGCCGAGAACGCGATGCTCAACGGCGAGACGATCCGCCTCGACGGAGCCCTGCGGATGTCGCCCCGCTGAGCGTCGCCACGAATAGGATTCCTGCGGCGGGGAGAACCGCCGGCCCTCGCCCCAGCGATCCAGGAGAAGCGAATCCCATGCCCGAAGCCGTCATCGTCGACGCCCTCCGCACCCCGATCGGGCGCGCCTTCAGGGGCTCGCTGACCCAGGTGCGCCCCGACGACCTCGGCGCCTTCGTCGTCGATCAGCTGCTCCACCGCAACCCCGAGCTCAGTCCCGCAGACGTCGAGGACCTGATCTGCGGCTGCGGCCTGCCCCAGGGTGAGCAGTCCTACAACGTCGGCCGCACGATCGGGCTCCTGTCGCGGCTCCCCGACACGACGACCGCCACGACCGTCCACCGCTACTGCGCCTCGAGCCTCCAGGCCATCCGCATGGCCGCCCACGCCATCAAGGCCGGCGAGGGCGACACCTTCGTCGCCGCCGGCGTCGAGCACCTCTCACGCGTAGGGCCGTGGAGTGAGGACGGCCTCCCCCAGATCATGGGGATGATCATCGACAACGCTCCCGAGGGCGTCAAGGACCAGATCCCGCGGCCCGAGTTCAAGAACGAGAAGATCGACGGCCACGAGGGGCGCACGGACGCCTACATCGCCATGGGCGAGACCGCCGAGAACGTCGCCGAGCGTTGGGACGTCAAGCGCGACGACATGGACCGCTACGCCCAGCGCTCACAGGAGCGTGCCGTCGAGGCCCGCGACTCGGGCTTCTTCGACCGCGAGATCGTCCCGGTCGAGCTCCCCGACGGCTCGACGGTCGACAAGGACGACGGCCCGCGCGCCGACTCCTCGTTCGAGAAGCTCCAGCAGCTCAAGCCCGCCTTCCGCGAGAACGGCCGCGTGACCGCCGGCAACTCGTGTCCCATGAACGACGGGGCGGCGGCGGTGCTCGTCATGTCCGAGGACCGCGCCCGCGAGCTGGGTCTCAATCCCCGCGCCCGCATCGTCGCCTCGGCCACGAGCGGCCTCGAGCCCGAGATCATGGGCGTCGCGCCGATCGGCGCCATCCGGAAGGTGCTCGAGCGTGCCGGCATGTCCATCGGCGACATCGACATCGTCGAGCTCAACGAGGCCTTTGCCGCCCAGGTCATTCCAATCGCCGACGAGGTCGGGATCGACCACGACAGGCTCAACCCCCACGGCGGCGCGATCGCCCTCGGGCACCCATTCGGCATGACCGGGGCCCGCATCATGACCACGCTGCTCAACGGCCTCGAGACCGCCGACAAGACGATCGGCCTCGAGACCATGTGCGTGGCCGGCGGCCAGGGGATGGCGATGATCGTCGAGCGGATCGACTGACGAGCGAGCCGCAGCCTGAGAAGGAACCGGAGGTCGACGATCCCGACCTCCGGAATCGGAGGGCATTCAGCGAAACAGCCCGTCCACCGCGACGACGATCCCGGGAAGGGGCTCCGACTCGACGACCTCGCCCCGCCCGAACCGACGGACGAAGCGATAGCCGCTCTCCGACGGCCCCGTGTAGCGCTCCACCACCTCGGCCTGGAGATCGACGATCCATGCCTCGCGATAGCCGTGTCGTGCGTACAGAGGCAGCTTGCGCTCGCGGTCGTAGGCCAGCGAGGTGTCTGAGACCTCGGCCAGCAACAGAGCGTGCTCGGGCCCGGGGTGGGATCCGTCGTAGCCCTCCTCCGGCACGAGCACGAAATCGGGCTCGGGCTGACCGAACTCGCCCAGCTTGACCGGGACTTGGACGCCGAGGAGAAGGCCCGGACCGAGCCCCCGGCTCAGCAGCGAGTTCAACCTCGCCACGCACCTCGCGTGGCGCCATCCGCTCGGGCTCATCTCGACGATCTCGCCTTCGATGAGCTCGACTCGGTCCTTCTCGCCGAGGATCCCCGCCTCGACCATGCGGTGGTAGTCCTCGACGCTGAAGCGCCGCCGCACAACTTCGGGCTGGGTCTGAAGTGCCATCTACCTGTCCATTCTCTCCGTCTCGCGGAAAGCGTACGGCTCACACACGAGAGAAGGCCGGCTCAACCGATGCTCTCCCCGCTCGAGCCGAAACGGGTCCGGTGTGGCGCTCGACGACCGCGCCGGGATGTCGAGGATCCAGGTAAGTGCCCCCGCTACCCAGACGTCGATGTGCGAGACGAAGCCTTCCGTCTCGCCACTCCCAACCCTCTCACAGGTTCACCGCCACATACTTCGTCTCCAGATACTCCTCGATCCCCTCATACCCGCCTTCACGCCCAAACCCCGACTGCTTCACGCCCCCAAACGGCGCCGAGGCATTCGACACCATCCCCTGGTTCAACCCCACCATCCCGGTCTCGAGCTCCTCGCACACCCGCAGCGCCCGCTTGATGTCGCGCGTGAACACGTAGGAGACCAAGCCGTACTCGGTGTCGTTGGCCTGGGCGATCGCCTCCTCCTCGGAGTCGAACGAGAACACCGGCGCCACCGGGCCGAAGATCTCCTCCTGGCGTAGGTCGGCTTCGCTCGGCACGCCGCCGAGCACGGTCGGCTCGTAGAAGTGGCCCGCGCCATCCACGTCGCGGCCGCCGACCAGCGCCCGGGCGCCCTTGCCCACCGCATCGTCCACCAGCGCGCGGACCTTCGAGCGTTGATCCTCGTCGATCAGCGGACCGACCTGCGCCCCCTCCTCTGTCCCCCGCGCGACCTTCATCTCGCCCATCTTCTCGGCGAGCTTCTCGGCGAACTCCTCGGCCACTGCGCCGGCCACGTGGAAGCGGTTCGCCGCCGTGCACGCCTCGCCGATGTTTCGCATCTTCGCGGTCAGCGCCCCGGCGACTGCGTCGTCGACGTCGGCGTCCTCGAAGACCAGGAACGGCGCGTTGCCGCCGAGCTCCATCGACACGCGCAGCAGGTTCTCGGACGCCTGCTGCACGAGCGACCGCCCCACCGGGGTCGAGCCCGTGAACGTGAGCTTGCGCAAGCGCGGATCGCCGATGATCGGCTCCGACACCGCGCTCGACGACGAGGTCGGGATCACGTTCAACACGCCGGCAGGCAGGCCCGCCCGCTCGAGGATGTCGGTCAGCGCCAGCATCGAGAGCGGCGTGAGCTGCGCCGGCTTCATGACAATCGTGCAGCCGGCCGCGATCGCCGGGCCGATCTTGCGCGTGCCCATGGCCATCGGGAAGTTCCAGGGCGTGATCATGTAGCAGGGCCCGACCGGCTGCTTCATGGTCAGCATGCGCCCGGCGCCGTTGGCGTTGACCCCAAAGCGGCCGTCGATGCGCACCGCCTGCTCGGAGAACCAGCGGAGGAACTCGGCGGCGTAGGAGATCTCCGCCTTCGAGTCGGCGACCGGCTTGCCCATCTCGAGGGTCATGAGCAGCGCGAGCTCATCCACCCGCGAGGCGATCTCGTCGAAGGCTCGCCGCAGGATCTCGCCGCGCTCGCGCGGAGCGTGGTGGCGCCAGTCGTCCTGCGCGCCCGCCGCCGCATCGATCGCCGCGCGCGCGTCGTCGGCGCGCGCGTCGGCGATCTCGCACAGGGTCTCGCCGGTGGCCGGGTCCTCGACGCCGAACGAGCCGCCCTCCGAGGCGTCGCGCCACTGGCCGCCGATGTAGAGGCCCTTCTGGACCCCGTCGACGACGCTCTGCTCGGATGAGGTTGCTGTGCGCATGTTCAGGTCGCCACCGTCTCGGCGCCGAGCTCCTCGGAGAACGCGACGTCGAGCGAGTAGTCGATCGGCAGCACGATCAGGCTCGGGACGTCGAGCTCAAGCGCTTCGCGGAGACGCTCGGTGTAGTCGTCGATCGACTCGCAGCGCCAGGCCGGCACTCCGAACGACCCGGCGAGCTTCACGAAGTCGGGGTTGGTGAAGTCGGTGCCGAAGTGGCGGCCGAACTTCTTGTCCTGCTTCCACACGATCGAGCCGAACTGCCGGTCCTCCCAGATGACGTTGACGATCGGGGTCTTCAGCCGCACGGCGGTCTCGAGCTCCTGCATGTTCATGAGGAAGCCTCCGTCGCCGTTCACCGCGACCACGTTGCGGTCGGGATGGACGAGCTTGGCCGCGATCGCCGCGGGAAGGGCGAATCCCATCCCCGCCAACCCATTGGCGATGAGCACGGTATTCGGCTCGTGGGCGGGGAACATCCGCGCGATCCAGAGCTTGTGGAGGCCGACGTCGGAGACGAGGATGTCGTCGCGGCCGAGCGCCCGGCGCAGCTCCCACAGCGCCCGCGGCGGCTGCATCGGAAAGTGGTCGTCCTCGCGAGAGGCCTCGAAGCGGCCCAGCACGATCTCGTTCAGCCGCCTGGAGCCCCCGCGGGCGCAGCAACCTCCACACTCAGCGGCGAGCCGGCCGAGGATGAACTGGAAGTCGCCGATAACGTCGGCCGCGGTGATGAAGTTGGCATCGACCTCGACCGGCACCGTGTCGATGCCGACGATCCGCTTGTCGCGATTCGGATTCCACTGGGCGGGGGACTGCTCGACGAGGTCGTAGCCCACGGTGATGACCACGTCGGCCTCCTCGAAGCCGGCGAGGGCGAAGTCGCGCGACTGCACGCCGGTCGTACCGAGGAAGTGCTCGTCGGCGTAGTCCATCGCGCCCTTTCCCATGAAGGTCTCGGCCACGGGAATGCCGGTGGTCGCGCTGAACTCGCGCAGCGCCTGCGAGGCGCCGACCCGCAGCACGCCGTTGCCCGCCAGGACGACGGGGTGCTTCGCCTCGGTGATGATCTGGGCGGCGTCGAGGATCTCGACGGCGGACGGCTCGGGCCGCCGGATGCCGCGGCGGACGTCCAAGGGCTCACACTCGACCTCGGCCTCCATCACGTCCTCCGGGAGCTCGAGATGGGTGGGGCCGGGCTTCTGTGCCTGCGCCACCTTGAACGCCTTGCGAACGACCTCGGGGATGATCCCGGGCTCGGTGATCCGGGCGTTCCACTTGGTCACCGGCCGCATTACACGCATCACGTCGATGTACTGGTGGGACTCCTTGTGCATGCGCTCGAGCCCGCCTTGGCCGGTGAGGGCGACGAGCGGCGCGTGGTCGAGCCAGGCGTCGGCAACGGGAGTGGTGAGGTTCATCGCCCCGGGACCGAGCGTGCCCAGACACACCCCGGCGCGTCCGGTCAGGCGGCCGTACACGTCGGCCATGTAGCCGCCGCCCTGCTCGTGGCGCACCGGCACGAACTCGATCGAGGAGTCGGCGAGGGCCTCGTTGAGATCGACGGTCTCCTCGCCGGGAATGCCGAAGACGTGCCGTACTCCCTCGGCCTCGAGGCACTCGACGAAGACCTCCGACGCTTTTCGTGCCGCCAATTCGCTCCTCCTGGACGTTGCGCGCGTCTACGCTGGGGGGCGAGTGTTGCGGGCCGGCGGCCTTTAGCCGGACACAAACTCGCGGACTGCCCTCAAGCAGCCTCTTCCCCTGCCGATAGCTCGGGTACACGCTTTTCGCCATGAGTCGCCCTTCCTTCTTCCGTCCCGCCGGTCTGACCTTCCTCCTCGTCGCGGTCGTCGCGGTCGTCGCGGTCGTCGCGGCGGTCGCGGCCGCTCTCGGGCCAAGTCCCGCCGGCGCCGCCACCGTGTACACGATCCGCGGCGCCGGCAACGGCCATGGCGTCGGCATGAGCCAGTACGGCGCCTACGGCATGGCGCGCAGGGACTTCACCTACCGGAAGATCCTCGCCCACTACTACCGGGGGGCGAAGCTCGGCCCGGCCCCGACCGACCGTACGCGCGTCCTGCTCGCCGAGGGCGTCCCGGCCGTCGAGTTCAGCGGCGCGGCTCGGGTCCCCGGGGTGCGCCCGCTCGACCCCGATCGCACCTACCGGGGGGTGGCAACCCGGGAGGGTCAGGTCGAGGTGCGCAGCTCGGCCGGCAAGCTCGTCCGTCGCTTCCCGGCGCCGCTCGCCCTGGACGGGCGTGGGGAGCCCCTGCGGCTCGCCGGACCGGCGCTCAACGGAATCTCGGACGGCGAGTACCGGGGAACCCTGATGCTCCACCCCGGGTCGGGCGGGCTTACGGCGATCAACGTCGTCGGGCTCGAGGACTACCTCCGCGGCGTGGTCCCCAGCGAGATGCCCTCCTCCTGGTCTCGCGAGGCGCTCAAGGCCCAGGCTGTGGCCGCGCGGTCCTATGCGCTCGCCACCGCTCGCACGGGAGGACTGTTCGACCAGTACCCCGACCAGCGCTCCCAGGTCTACAAGGGGGTGGGTGGAGAGGCGCCGGAGACCGACGCCGCCATCGAGGTGACGAGGGGCGAGGTCCTCTTCCATCGGGGTAGGATCGCCATCGCCTTCTTCTCCTCGAGCTCGGGCGGCCGGACCGAGTCGGCGGTCAACGCCTTCAACCGCCAGGCCTACCCCTACCTGCGCAGCGTCTCCGACCCCTACGACCGCATATCGCCGCACTTCCGCTGGTCGCTCTCGCTCAGCCGCGAGGAGATGGAGCACCGTCTGGGCGCGCTCGTCAAGGGTCGCTACGAGGGCATCGAGGTCCTCGAGGGCGGCGACTCGCCCCGCGTCCTCCGCGCCGAGGTCCGCGGGAGCAAGGGTCGCAAGCCGGCGACGGGGGCGACCTTGCGCGCGAAGCTGGGGCTGCGCGACTCCTGGGCGAGCTTCGGACGCATCGACATGGCGGTGGCCGGAGCGATGCGCGCGCTCCGCTCTCCGGCGAGCGGACCGGCACCGGCCGGGGTTCTCACGGGCCGGGTCAAACCAGAGCCGCGTGGCGGGCGGATCGCCCTCGAGCGCAGGGAGCGCGGTGGCTGGCGGCGCGCCCTGCGAGCCCATGCCGACCGCCGCGGGGCGTTCCGCGTGTCCGTAGATCGTCCCGGGCGCTACCGGGTCCGGGCAGGCGGCTCGGGCGGTCCGGCGGTGCGGGTGGCCACCCGGTAGGACTCGCTCAGCGCGTCTTAGCCTCTGCTTGGGGGACTCGGGCCTCGAGATCGCTCGCCGGGGTCGGCACGGGCTCGGCCGGCGGCATTCCCGCCGAGGCCCGAGCGGCGTAGGCCGCACGCGCGGTCTTGTCGACCTTCATGGCGACCTGGTCGGTCTGGAAGAACCGGCTCATGGCGTCGCGGGCGCGTTGCGGTAGCGGGGCATGGAGTCGCAGCAGCCCGCTGATCAAGGGGGGTACGTAGATCTCGAAGCGCGGTCGCTCGAGAGCATCGACGAGCGCGGTGCCCACCTCCGCCGGCTCGACGAGCTTGACGCCGCGCCCTGCGCTCATGCCCGATGCGAGCTCGGTGTTGGCGAGCCCGGGCATCATCACCGAAAGCTCCACGCCCGTCCCTTGCAGCTCGAGCCGGACCGCCTCGCTCAGGCCCACCACCGCGTGCTTGGTCGCGACGTAGACGGCCTCCCCGGCCACGCCGATCTTCCCCGCCGCCGAGGCGACGTTGACCACGTGACCCGTGCGCCGGCCCTGCATCCCCGGGATTGCGAGCCGCATGCCGGTGATGACGCCGTGCAGGTTGATGTCGATCTGGCGGCGGGTAAGCGACTCCTCCTCCTCGAGGAAGGGCGATACGACCATGATCCCGGCGTTGTTGACGAGCACGTCGAGCGGCCCGAGCCGCTCCTCCGTCGCGTCGAGAAAGCGCTTGAACGAGTCCGGATCGGTGACGTCGAGCGCGAGGCCCGCGGCGCCGCCGGGGAGCTTGGCCGCCTCGGCGGCGGCGAGATCGGCGTCGAGATCACCGATGGCGACCCGGGCCCCGCGAGCGGCGACCGCCTGCGCCATCGCGAGACCGAGCCCGCGTGCCCCGCCGGTGACGGCGACGACTCGGCCGGTGAGCGGGCGGCGGGGCTGGTTGGATCGTCGGCGGGAGATGGCCATGATCCCCGTCAGGCTATCCGGCCATCGGCATCCCTGCCCCCTGCCCGTTCCCCGGAGCCGCTCGGCGGCCTGCCCTCACGGCGTGAACCGCACCGTCAACACGTCGCCGTCGCGCACCGCGTAGTCGCGCCCCTCGAGCCGCAACGTGGCCCGCTCGCGCGCTCCGGCGTAGCCTCCCGCGGCCACGAGAGCGTCCCAAGCGACGACCTCGGCGCGCACGAAGCCGCGCTGGATGTCCGAGTGCACCTTGCCCGCCGCTCCCCACGCGGTCGTGCCGCGTTTGATCGCGTGAGCGCGGGCCTCACGAGCCTGATCCGCGGTGAAGAAGGAGATCAGCTCCAGCAGCTCGAAGGCGGCGCGGACCAAGCGCGCGAGCCCCGACTCGCCCGCGTCGAGCTCGGCCCGCATGGCCGCGGCCTCGGCTGCGTCGAGCTCGGCGAGCTCGGCTTCGAGCCGCGCGCTGACCGCCAGCGCTCCGGCGCCGGCACCACTCGCACGGGCCGCGAGCTCGGGCGGCGGCTCGACCGGCCCGTCCTCGCGCACATTGGCCACGTACAGCACGGGCTTGGCGGTCAGCGGC
>JACCUC010000087.1 GCA_013812065.1 Thermoleophilaceae bacterium
GGTAGAGGTTGTGAGCGCGCGCCAAGACGATCCAGACGGGTGCCGAGACCGCAAGCAGAGCGAAATCCAGTAGAAGCGTGCGCTCGGGGCCCCCGTCGAAGCCGCCGTAGAGCTCGACGAGGACGAACGCGACCGCAAGGGCGGTTACATCGGCGACGACAAGAAGGCGACGGAGCATGTAGCCGCGGGTGTCGCCTGGGAGGTTGCGTCCTCGACGCCCGAGCGATCCGGAAACAGACTGACGCCCCACGCCGGGCGCGGCCGCCGACCCCTCCGCCGGGGCCTCCACGGTCATCCTCGAGACTGCGTTTCTATTCTCTGGCATGGGTCGATCGGCTCGCGTCTGTCGGTAAGCGATTGGTCGTGCGGCTTTCGAGGCTCCGGCGGGTCGCACGCCCGCGCTGCCTCCATTGGCTTGCGCAAAAGAACCAGCCCGGCATCATTCCGTGACGATCGGACCTCTCCTTCGTTGTGCGCGTGCTCGGCCTTCCCCGCAGGCGGCGACCGGTCGCGTCAACTCGACGAATATAGGGGCTTGTGGTTTGACTAGCGTTGGTTTCGGCTTAGCTGCGTGTGAGCTTTAACGAAGCTTCTCTAACGAAGTTTCGGAGAGAGCTTGCGAGGCGGCGGTCAAGGGCTGCGGGCTCCCCTCGCCCTTTACACTCAGACGCGACCATGCGCGACGCGCGGCTCGGCCAGATCCTCGTACAGCGGGACGAGCTCGCCCACCGCGTGCGCGCCCTCGGCGAGGAGATCTCCGCCGACTACGCCGACCGGGAGCTGCTGCTCGTGTGCGTGCTCAAGGGGGCGGTCTTCTTCCTCTCGGACCTCATGCGCGGGCTCGAGGTGCCGTGCCAGGTCGACTTCATGGCCGTGGCCTCGTACGGCTCGCAGACCGAGACGTCGGGCGTCGTGCGGATCATGAAGGACCTCGAGGCGCCGATCGCCGGCCGCGAGGTCCTGATCGTCGAGGACATCGTCGATTCGGGCCTGACCCTGCAGTACCTCCTGCGCGCGCTGCGGGCGCGTGAGCCCGCCTCGCTCGCGGTCTGCGCGCTGCTCACCAAGCCCGAGCGGCGCAAGGTCGAGCTGCCGATTCGCTACGTCGGGTTCGAGATTCCGAACCGGTTCGTGGTCGGCTACGGCCTCGACCACGCCGAGCGCTTCCGCAATCTGCCCTACGTCGCGGCCCTGGACGAGGGTCCCGGGGCGGCCGGAGCGGGCTCGCGCCAGAGCCCAATCTGACCGATACACCGCTGATAACCTGAGGTTTCAGCTCCGTCTCCGGCTTCACCCCGGAAGGAGACGCGACACATGAGCAAGTTCTTCAAGAGCGCCGCCTTCCCCATACTCATCGTCGTCGTTCTGGCGTTCTTCGTCCAGAATCTCGTCTCTTCGGGCGGGGAGGCCAAGGAGCCGACCTACACCGACTTCCTGACGCAGGTCGAGCGCGGCGAGATCAAGAAGGTCACCCTCAACACGGGCGACAACACGATCGACGTCGAGCGCAAGGGGCCGGAGAACGCCCGCGACCTCGAGTACGAGACCGGGTATCCCAACAACACCGAGCAGAACCTGGTCAGCACCCTGCGTACCGCGCGGATCCCGATCGACGTCGAGGGCTCGGGTGGGAGCGCCTGGTCGACCCTGCTGATCTACGCGCTGCCGCTGCTGCTGTTCCTGTTCTTCTGGATCTTCATCCTCAACCAGATGCAGGGCGGGGGCTCGAAGGTCATGAGCTTCGGCAAGTCGCGCGCCAAGCGGATGTCGGTCGATTCGCCGAAGATCACCTTCCGCGACGTCGCCGGCGTCGACGAGGCCGTCGAGGAGCTGCACGAGATCAAGGAGTTCCTCGAGAACCCGAAGAAGTTCCAGGCCCTCGGCGCGCGGATCCCGAAGGGCGTGCTGCTCTACGGGCCGCCCGGAACCGGCAAGACCCTTCTGGCGCGCGCGGTCGCGGGCGAGGCCGGCGTGCCGTTCTTCTCGATCTCGGGCTCGGACTTCGTCGAGATGTTCGTCGGCGTCGGGGCCTCGCGCGTGCGCGACCTCTTCGAGCAGGCCAAGCAGAACTCGCCGTGCATCATCTTCATGGACGAGATCGACGCGGTGGGCCGCCATCGCGGGGCCGGCATGGGCGGCGGTCACGACGAGCGCGAGCAGACGCTCAACCAGCTGCTCGTCGAGATGGACGGCTTCGAGGCCAAGGACAACATCATCATGATCGCGGCCACCAACCGGCCCGACATCCTCGACCCGGCGCTGCTGCGTCCGGGCCGCTTCGACCGCCAGGTCACCGTCGACCGCCCCGACCGCAAGGGCCGCGCGCAGATCCTCGCCGTGCACACCCGCGGCAAGCCGCTCGACAAGGAGATCAACCTCGACAATCTCGCCGGTCAGACCCCGGGCTTCACCGGCGCCGACCTGTCGAATCTGGTCAACGAGGCGGCGCTGCTCGCCGCGCGCCAGGGCAAGCGCGAGATCATCCACGATCACCTCGAGGAGGGGATCATGCGGGTGATCGCGGGTCCCGAGAAGAAGACGCGCGTGATGAGCGAGAAGGAGCGCCGCGTCACCGCCTTTCACGAGATGGGCCACGCCATCGTCGCGCACTTCCTCGAGTACACAGACCCCGTGCACAAGATCTCCGTGATCTCGCGCGGGCAGGCGCTCGGCTACACGATCTCCCTCCCCACAGAGGACAAGTTCCTGACCACGCGCGCCGAGCTCAACGACACCATGGCCATGACCCTCGGCGGGCGTGCGGCCGAGGAGCTCGTCTTCAGCGAGGTCACGACCGGGGCCTCGAACGACCTCGAGAAGGTCACCGCCACCGCCAAGCAGATGGTCATGCGCTTCGGGATGTCCGACAAGCTCGGGCCGCGGACCTTCGGCCACGACCATGGCCAGCCCTTCCTGGGGCGCGAGTTCTCCGCCGAGCCCGACTACTCCGACGACATCGCGCGCGAGATCGACGGGGAGGTCCGCCGTATCGTCGAGGACGCCCACCAGTCGGCGCGCAAGATCCTGGAGCAGAGGCGCCAGGAGCTCGACCACGTCTCGGAGATCCTGCTGCGCCGCGAGACCATCGAGCGCGAGGAGTTCATCGCGCTGCTCGACGGCAAGACCGAGGAGCAGGTCTTCGGCCGTGACGAGCCGATCGTGCCCCAGCCGACGCTTCCGGCTGGCGAGGAGGAGCGGGAGAAGCGCCAGCGCGAGGCGCCGCGGCCGCTGCCGCGGCCGGGGTTGGCTGCGGACTAGTCGGGGAGCTCGGCGCCCCGTGGACCTAGGCTCCTCGACTAGGAGCGAGTAGCGAAACGGCTAGCGAAACACTCGGTCTCGGCGCGTCGCCAGGCATCACGCATCGGTTCGCCCGCGAAGATGAACAACAGCGGGGCGGCGAGAAGCAACAGGGCCTCGTCAAACGGCCCCGGTATGGGCAAGAGCCCGATCAGAACGAGCCAGCGGAGCGGCTTTGGGATGCGTTCGTCGCGGGCGAGGAGTCTGGCCGCGTGGATCGTTCTGGCGGTGAAGGCGCGTACCTGCTGCACGCCCGCCAGTCTAGGCGGTGAGCGGTCGCGCCCTCGCGAGCGCCGAGGCCAGCTTGGCGAGGATCGTCAGATCGGCATGGAGCCGAACCCGCTCGATCCCACGCACGCGGAGCGGCAGCAGCGCCCATTCGTGCTTCAAGCGCCGAACTCGCGCTCGACTGCGCCACGGCCCCGGTAGAGCGACTTCCACCGCTTCGACTCACGAGGGATGAGGGGATGCAGGCGGTCGGCCTTGATCCAGATCGAGCCGGGGCGACACTCGCCGGTCGGGCAGCGCCACTTGGACGCGCCACGCGAGGGATCGGAGCCCGCGAACGTCCACGTCCCGTGCTCGCACTCGGGCGCGCGATGGTCGCCGCGCTTCACGCCCGTCGTCTCGCGCAGCGGGATGATCGGCCGGGAGTCGCGGTCTTCGCACTCGCCGTAGACGCGCTCATTGTCGTAGCCCATGTCGAGCGTGGTCGTCTCGGCGGCGAAGCCGCGCCCCTTCACTGTGTCGAGCAGAGGCGCGGCGTAGTTGGACTCGTGGCTCCCGGCAGTCTCGACCCGCCAAGCGACGGGGAGGTCCGTCCGCGCGCAAACGGCGGCGTGGACCTTGTAGCCGTAGAAGCCGCCACCCTTCCGCGTCGAGACAGCCGAGCGGTGTCCCCACGAGGCGTCGGGGTCGGAGAAGCGCTCGCGCTCGCGTCCGCCTTTCGAGAGGTAGCGCTGGCCGTTCGCGTAGGCGGGGAGGTCGGAAACGTCGATGGCGAGGTCGCGGCCGAAGTCGGGCTTCTCGGCGTGGAGCTGGTCGAGCACACGCGCGATGCAGGCGTCGAGCAGGTCGGAGTACGCGCGGAGCTTTGCGGCGAAGCGGTAGGCGGCGTAGACGCGTAGACGGACGGGCACTCGCCGCCGAGGGCCTCCCTCAGTGCGTCGTGCTCGCGCACGAGTGCGACCGTGCGAGTCCACGTCGGGATCGAGTAGAGCGACTTGGCGAGCGCTACGCCGAGCATGGCGCGGAGCGGGTAGCCGGGACGACCCGAGGGACGACCCGTCCAGCGGGTGGCCTCAAGCTCGGCTATCAGCCGCCCGATCTCGGGAGAGTCGAGGAGTCCTGCAAGCTCGGTCGCCGAGCGCGGTGGTACCTTCGGTGAGTCCACGGAGCCTCAATCTCTGTGGTCCTGACCCCCGGCGGCGCCAACCGTGCGGGGGTCGCTTTCTTGATTGCCGTAGGGTTAGACTACGGCATGGATCGGACGGAAAACCGCTCTAAGAAGCGAAACTCACGGGCTCCGAAGCGTGTCGTCGTGAGTGCAGTTGTGCCGCAAGAAAATTGTTGAGCCTTCCCAATGGAAGGTCAGGCGGTTCGCCCCATCGACTCGCGCCTGGAAGACCGGATCGCGCCCCACTTGTAGCCTCTTGGTGCGAAGACCGGGATGGTGCGGGTCCTCGCTGAGCTGAGCGATAGACGCATAGATCGCTTCTTGTTGAGCTTTCGGCTTGCGGCGCAAGCGACGCTTGAACCGAGGCCCCGCTACGCATTCATAGGCCAAGAAAGTTAGTCCGGGTCGTCGGACTTGAGCCAGTCGATCAACTCGCGTCCGCTCGAAAACCGACGTAGCTTGCCTTCATCGCGGTCAGCGGCGAAGTCGCGTTCACCTGCCTGCCACTCCGGGCTCCAAAAGAACCGCTCATCGTTCGGGATAAAGACCGGGAGTAGCCGCCTTTCGCCGCTCGCGGCACTCCGAGCCAAGGCGATGATCGCGGTGTCTTCGCCTTCTGTGGCGGCAAGATCGAAGCTACGTGTTTCGGGGATCGCCATAGTGCTGCTCCTGTTGCTCGTGACCCTGCTGGGTGATTTGGAGGACGGAGATCAATTCGGTGAGTCGTTGCGGGGTGAAGGCAATGCGGGCTACTGGCTTGACTGGGACATACTGAAGCTGCTCGGCCTGAGCACGGCGTTGTTCCTCGGTTCCGAGTAACGCTGGCGGCACGAGCTGCCCAATGGTGAGGAAGACTTCGCCTCGGTCGACCTGACTGACAAACTGATTCGCGAAGAAGACCGGGACATCCTCCACGCCCAGCCAAGCGACTTGGACCTCGAAGGTGTCTGGCTCCTCTGCCACCCGTGCTCCCTCCCGTTATCGGCTTGGACTGCCTCGTTCCTGAGGCCGGGCGGACATTCTGGCAGCCGCCCGTTTCACGCGCGCCGTGAAACGCTGGCGGGTGGGGTAGAACCGCCTTGATCTTGGGGTAACCGCCATCCACCCGCATCCGCAATCCCGCACCACGACCGGGCTAGCGAGTTTCGCTAGACTCTCCTAGCTACTTCCCCCGGAAATAGTCGCCGTTCGGGCGGCTGGTTCTGTCCGGCCTGATCGGGATGATTCGCCTGCAAATGAGGGGTTCTGTGGGCGATCGAGGGGGTCCGGGTGCTGCGCTTGTCGG
>JACCUC010000096.1 GCA_013812065.1 Thermoleophilaceae bacterium
CCCAGGAGACGAGCGTCGAGGGGCCCCGGTCGGCGACCTCGAGGCCGCGGGCGGCGAGCCCGCCGGCGAGCCGTGCGGCCAGGTCGGGGCCTCGTCGCAGGACACGCTCCCAGCCCGCCTCGGCCAGCGTCTCGAGCGCACCGAGCGAGGCTGCGGTCTGGGCCCGAGCTATGACGCCCAGGTCGAAGCGGGCGGCGCCGGGCTTTAGCGGAAGATCGCTCGGCCGCCCGGGGTCCGACAGCGAGAGAAAGCTCGGCCAGGGGGAGGTCAGCCGCTCGCAGAGGTCGGCGCGCGCGTACAGGTAGCCGCTCCCGTCGGGTCCGCAGAGCCACTTCTGGCCCGCGGCGGCGTAGAAGTCGCAGCCGAGCGCACGCACGTCGACGGGGACGGCGCCGAGCCCTTGGGCGCCGTCGAGCAGAACGAGCGCGCCCGCCTCGCGAGCCGCCGTCGCGAGCGCGCCTCCGTCGACGACCTGCCCCGACACCCACGAGACGTGCGAGCAGGCGACGAGACTCGTACGGGCCTCGACGGCCTCCACGAGCCGCCCGAAGGGAACGGTGCGCACAACGAACCCTCGCCGCGCCCGGGCGGCGGCGACCGGGGCGAGCAGTCCCGGATGCTCCTCGTCCGAGGTCAAGACCTCGTCGCCGGCGCCGAGGTCGAGCGCGCCGAGCACGGTGTTGATCCCGTCGGTGGTCGAGCGGGTCAGCGCGACCTCGACTCGCTCGCACCCGAGCAGCGGAGCGACGGCGGCGCGGAGGCGCTCCATCAGCCCGCCGATGGCCGCGAAGCTCCGTTGCGTTCCGCGTCCGTCGCGCAGCTCGGCCTCGAGCTCATGCTGGGCCGCGGCCACGGAACGGCGGGGGATCGGCCCCTGGGTTCCCGCGTTCAGGTAGGCCTTCGCGGCGAGCACCGGGTACTCGGCGCGAAGGGCGGGCAGGTCGGCCACGGAGGGCGATGTTACGCCCGGGTCGCGCCCTCGCCCGCGCCGTCTATGGTGACGCGCGTGATCGTCGAGCGCTCCATGCACCCAGAGTGGCTCTCGAACGCCTACCTCGTGGCCGACGAGCCGGGGGGCCACGCGGTGATCGTCGACTCCGGCGGTCCCTCCGAGGCGCTGCTCGCTGAGATCGAGCGCCACGACGTCACGCCCACCCACCTCCTGCTCACCCACCACCATGGGGATCATGTGGCCGAGAACCACGTCTACAAGGAGCGCTTCGGCGTGGAGATCCTCGCCCACCCGCTCGAGGCCGAGCGCCTACTGGACGTCGACCGGGCCTTCGAGCCTGGCGAGCTGCTGACCGTCGGCGACCTGCGGATCGACGCCATCCACACCCCCGGCCACACCGACGGCATGGTCGCCTTCCGGGTCAGCGACCGGCATCTCTTCACGGGCGACACTCTGTTCGAGGGCTCGGTGGGCGGCGTCCGCGCCGCCGGCTCGACCACCTTCGACGACCTTCAGCGGTCGATCATGCAGGTGCTGATGAAGCTCCCGCCCGAGACCGAGGTCCACCCGGGCCACTCGGGACCGACCACGATCGGCGACGAGTGGGAGCACAACCCGTTCGTCCGCCTCTGGCGCGGTCTCGACGCAGAGGGAGCCGAGCGCTGTCGCGTCGGCGACGAGCCAGCCACGCTCGTGCTGTGGGGACCCGACTACGACGGCGGGCACAAGGCCTGGGTCCGCTGGGACGAGACCGGCCGCGACGACATCGTGCCGGGCAGCGCCGTCGAGCGGGAAGGGGAGCGAGCGGAGCCCCCGGTCACCCCGCCGTGGCAGGACCGCACGCGCGGGCGCGGCCCCATCTGAGCTGCAGGCGGCCGCCCCCGGTCGCCCTCACCCGCACGCCGGCCACGAGCTCGATCCCGAGCGCGCGTACAGCTTGGCCGCGCGACGGTCCTGCTCGCGCTCCGAGGCCTCCGCCGGGTCGCCCCCGCCGCCGACCGAGGCCCACGTCGAGGGACTGATCTGGTACTTGCCGCGATAGGCGCCGCCGCCTCCCACCGCGCTCGGGTCGCCGCCCGACTCACAGGCGGCGATGGCCTCGAGCGCGGGCGAGGGACGGC
>JACCUC010000109.1 GCA_013812065.1 Thermoleophilaceae bacterium
GCGGGGAGAAGCCGCTCGTCTCGGAAGCGCTCGAAGGCCTCACGCGACTCCCACACGTTGAAGATGCGGACTCCGCCGCCCTCCATCTCGGCGGCGGTGTGGAAGATCAGTCCCTCAGGGGGGTCGCTCTCGATGCCGGCCTTGCTGCTCACGGCGTCGTAGTTCTCGAGGGTGTTGTTCGGCGTCTCCTGAAGCATGCTGATCGCCATCCGGTAGTCCTCCTCCTCGGGGTACGGGTCGACCCTAAACGCTTCGCTGGGTGTGCGCAAGGCACGACGGCGATGTGGCGTTCGTTGCGCACCTCTTCGCTGAGTCCTCATCGAGGGCGACGGCGGCGGACCGCGAAGGGGTAGGACCGACTCGCATCGCCGAGGGCGAGGCCAGGAAAGCTCGAGCTGGTCGCCGCGCTCACGTCCGCGGCCAGCGCCCGTGGACGCGGCGATGGGCGATCTCGTAGACCGTGCGCGCCCTCGACCCCCGCGGCTGGTGGCCGACGCCGAACGCCAGATAGGCGAGCTCGAGCCGGGCCTCGACGATCACCGGCGAGAAGAGCATCCGAAACGGAGGCTCGGCGACCTCAGGTGGGAGGTAGACCTTGACCCGGCCGGCGAGCTGTGTGCCGTCGCGGCCCTCGGCGGCGCAGGGCTCTAGTCGAGCCCAGTTCAGCCCTTCGGAGGCGAAGACCTCTCGCGTGCCGTCTCGGCCGCCTCTCGGGCCGGTGTGCCAGGGCGGTAGCGCCCAACGTCGACGGCGAAGGCGTCCTCGTCGAAGCGGACGTGCAGGCGCCGAGCGGCCCACCGATCTGCCACTAATTACCCCTCGCCGTGGGCTGGGGGCTCGCCGAACTCGGCGGCGAACTCCTCGGGCGTGAGCGCCCGTCCTCCGACCCGCTGAAGGATCTCCTCCTCGGAAGGCCCGGTGTCGGGCTCGAGCAGGAGGCGTCCGTCCGGTAGGCACTCCACGGCGTAGGTGCCGGCGAACTCGGGATCGTGGAGGGTGATCGTCCTCCCGGCTCGAAGTCTCGCAGGTCGTCTCATCAGAACCACCCGTGCATCGGCACGTAGCCGAGCCGCTCGGCCCCCTCGGCCCGTCCCACCCGGCGCCGGGCGGCGGCCCGCTCTCGTCTCGTCTTGCGCCGGGCGGCCGCGCTCCTCGCCTCGATCCGGTCGCGGTCACACGTGCTCCAAAGTCCCGCGTCCGTGTCCTTCGCTTCGCGCTCGGCCTTCTCGAAGGTCGACTCGTACCTGTCGTTCGGGGGGATCGTCAGGACCTTCGCGTAACCCTCGCTCAGGAGCGCGCGGTTGTGCATCTCCCCTTCCCGAGTGAGATAGGCGAGCGTGCGGTCGTAGCGGTCCTTGCGCTCCACTCCGAGTGTCTCCGTCGATGACCCGCGTCACCCGAGCACCCGGCCCCTGTCCTTGCGTCGAGCCGGCGCACGCGGCAGGACCGGCGCAGGCGAAGAGCGCCCAGCAAGCCGCCAGCACCCCTCTCCCGACCAAGAAGCCGTCCCGTACTACCCGAGGACCGTACCAACCGCCACCGCTCGCCTAACCTCGCAGCCACCCATGTCGCTCCCCACCTTCGTTCGCGCCTTCACCCACGTCGAGTCCGCCGTCTTCGCCGCGCTCCTCGTCGTCTGGCTCGGCGACATCGACGACACCGCGAAGTTCGTCCTCGGGCTGGTCCACGGGGTCGGCTTCCTCACCCTCTGCGCGGTGATCTACGTCGCCTGCCTCCGCGGCGCGCTCGCCTGGCCGATCCTCGCCGCCGCCGTCCTGCTCACGCCCTTCGGCAGCTCGATCGGCATCGAGTGGCGGCTGCGCCGGCGCCACGCGACCGCGGGCGGCTGAACAGCCAGTGACGTCGCCCTCGCTCAACCTCCCCAACGCCATCACCGTCGGGCGGATGGCGCTCGTCCCGATCGTCGTCGTCGCCATGCTCGACGCCCGCCGCGGCGGCTCCGCGCCGCTCGCCGCCGGCCTCTTCGGCGCGCTGGCCGCGAGCGATGCCCTCGACGGCCACATCGCGCGCGCCCGCCAGGACGTGACCAACTTCGGCAAGCTCGTCGACCCGATCGCCGACAAGGTGCTCGTCGCCGCCGCCCTCGTGGTGCTCGCCGGGCAGGAGCGGGTGGCGGCCTGGGTCGCCGGCGCCGTCATCGTCCGTGAGGTGGCGGTGACCGGGATGAGGTTCTACGCCGGCCGCCGGGGCGTCGTCATATCGGCCAGCGTGCTCGGCAAGCGCAAGACGTTGGTCCAGATCGCCGCGGTACTCACCCTCATCCTCGCGCCGGACCCCGACGCGTGGTGGGTGCTTCTGATCGTCTACGCCGCCGTGCTTCTGACCGTGATCTCGGGCGTCGAGTACTTCGCCGGCCTGAAGAAGCGCCTGGCGGAACCGCCGAGCCCCGGAGACGGGCCCGGAGTGGGCGATGCGGCCGCGCCGCCGCCGGATCAGGCGTCGACGACGCTCGCCACCGGCTCGCCCGCGAGCTCTGCGAAGACCTCGGCGCGGCAGGTTCCGCGCCGGTAGAGCTCGTGGTCGAAGGTCCAGCCGTAGGTCGCCAAGACCGCGAACAGGATGTGCACCGTGCCGACGGTCTCCGCCGCGCTCTGGGAAGCGAAGTCGAGAGCGCGACAGCACACGCGCGCGACGGTGTCGTCGTGGCGGCGCCCGTCCTCCCAGCGCCCGCGGGCGGGCCGGGTGTCGCTTGCTCCCTCGAGCGGGCCCTCGGGCACCCCGAGTGACTGCAGCGCCGCGCCGACGTGGCCGTGCATGCGCAGCACCCGCAGCCAGCGCTCGGCCTCCTGGGTGCGGGACATCGCGAACGGGAGCGACGTGCGGGCAAGGGCGAGGACGATCGTCGCGTCCTGGGACAGCTTGAGGTCTGGAGAGGAGGTGTAGTCCATGCTCCTCACTTCGGTCCCCGGGCCGGCGGCAAGAGGAAGATTCACTGAGACTAATCGGATGTACGAAGAGCCACTTCGACTAGCCGCTAATCCGCGCTCAGCCAGGTCCCGAGATCGCGGGTGGCTTTCGCGGCGCTGTCGCCGCGAAGCTCTCGCGCGAGCTCGCCGAGCAACCCGTCCCGCTGGGCCACGACGTTGTGCTGGTGGATCGTCTCGAGATTCTCCTGCCGAGCACTGAGGAAGGTGGTCGCGCCGAGGTGCCCGAATCGCTCGACCGCCATCCGCACCATCGCGCGCACGCAATCCTCGACGAACCGCGGGCGGCGATGGGCTTTTTCGATGATGTGGGCCTCGTCGGCGCGCTTGAGCAGCTCGTAGACCTCGGAGCTCATCGAGGATTCGACGATCGCCAGCAGCGCGTCGGGCTCGACAGCCGCGCCGGCGTCGCCTTCCGCCACTCCGATCCACAGCGTCCCGATCCCGCGCTGGTTGTGCGTCGCCACGGGGACGCAGGTGAGCACCCGCTCGATCTCGTCGCCGTCGAAGCCCTCGACCGCCAGGCGCTCGCGCGCGTCGGCCGTGGCCATGGCCTGACCGCACGGACAGGCGGTGATCCCTTGGGCGCGGACCCCGACCGCCCGCCGCGTACCGCCCTCTCGAGCCACCGCCGCCCCGAGCAGGGTGTACAGCTCCTGACTCTGCGCGCCGGAAGCCGGTGCCTGGCGGATCCGCGGGTGGCGGACGGTCAGCCGCGCTTCGGCACGACGGCTTTCCTGACGCTCTCGAACCCGCTCGGCGATGCCGGCGGCGAGGTCCTCGACGCGAAAATGGCCCGCCAGCACGACCTCGTCGATCGCCACCTCGACGGCCTCGTCGAAGCGCGACATGTGGGCTCCGCGCTGCACGGCGGCGAGGTCGGTCGAGCACTCGATGACGGCGGAGAGGGAGAGCTCGGCGCCCGGCGGACCGAGGCGCACGATCTTCTCGACCCCGGTCACCCCGACGTGGGAGAGGGCGAGCAGGGTCTGGGGCCGGCCGGCCTGGACGTCCGCGATCGCGCTGGGAAGTGGGGTGGCGAGGTCGGTCACGGCTTCGATCACCATACCCGTCGGCCCGAACCGCCTCCGGCTGCGACCGGCGGTATAGTGGCCGCCTCGCACAGGGGGACCATGAGCGCAGACATTCGGAGCGGAGCCGTCGCCGAGCGGGACATTCCCGCTCCGCTCGACACCGACGAGGTTCGCGCGCTCGTCCTCCTCGGCCAGGAGCGCGGCTTCCTGAGCGTCGACCAGGTCGCGGCGTGCATCTCCGACGTCGAGGTCACTCCGGAGGACGTGCGTGGCCTGCACGCCCATTTCGTCGAGCAGGGCATCGACCTCCAGACGGCCGAGGGCGAGCCGGTGTCGCCGGGCGGAGGGGAAGCGGACGGAGCCGACCGCGATGGCGCGGGAACCGGCGACGAGTTCGACGGTGGGGCCGAAGCGCCATCCGAGCTCGACCTGACCGTCGAGCCGAGCCTCGACTCGTTGCGTCTCTACCTGCGTTCGATCGGCCGCGTCGGGCTGCTCACGCCCAACCAGGAGGTCTCCCTCGCGGCGCGCATCGAGCGCGGCGACATGGCGGCCAAGCAGCACATGATCGAGGCCAACCTCAGGCTCGTAGTCTCGATCGCCAAGGGCTACATGGGGCGAGGACTCAGCTTCCTCGACCTTATCCAGGAGGGGTCGCTGGGGTTGATCCGCGCGGTCGAGAAGTTCGACCATCGGCGCGGGTACAAGTTCTCCACCTACGCGACCTGGTGGATCCGCCAGGCGGTCACCCGCGCGATCGCCGACAAGGCGCGGACTATCCGCCTCCCCGTCCACATGGCCGAGCGAATCGGCAAGCTCGGCTACGGCGAGCGCCAGCTCGTCCAGCAGCTCGGCCGCGAGCCGACGGCCGAAGAGCTCGCCGCAGCCCTCGACCGTCCCGTGCGCGAGGTCAAGGAGCTCAAGCGGATCGCCCAGTCGCCGATCTCGCTCGAGCGTCCGATCGGCGAGGAGCAGGGCGCGGAGCTCGGCGACCTGATCGAGGACGACGGCACGATCTCGCCGCTCGACCAGACGTTCGACAACGTTCGTCGCGAGACCCTTAGCCGAGTGCTCGCGGCGCTCGGCCAACGTGAGCGCGGCGTTCTCGTGATGCGTTACGGCCTCGACGGCGAGGAGCCGCGCACGC
The DNA here is from genome assembly GCA_013812065.1 of Thermoleophilaceae bacterium. Classification (GTDB taxonomy): domain Bacteria; phylum Actinomycetota; class Thermoleophilia; order Solirubrobacterales; family Thermoleophilaceae; genus JACCUC01. The sequence goes on from JACCUC010000109.1 coordinate 5,127, forward strand.
TCGAGGAGGTCGGCCGCGCCTTCGGGGTCACCCGCGAGCGCATCCGCCAGATCGAGACGCAGACCCTGCGTAAGCTCAAGTCGCTGCCCGAGGCGGAGCGGCTGCGGGGGGCGTCGTAGCGCGCGGCCCGGGCCCGGGCGCCCGCTTTCGGGCGGGCGGCTGATCTAGACTCGGCTCTCCACCCGGGGGGATGTCCGAGTGGTTAAAGGAGACGGGCTGTAAACCCGTTGGCTACGCCTACGCAGGTTCGAATCCTGCTCCCCCCACTGGGGTCCCGTCGCGGGCTTGGCTTCAGTCGGCTCGCGGTCGCCGAACCGTCGCGGCGGCGCCCCGGGCCGCTACGCTGGGGGCGCGCGCCCAGTTAGCTCAGCTGGTAGAGCACTTCCATGGTAAGGAAGGGGTCGCCGGTTCGAGTCCGGCACTGGGCTTGGCTCTCGAGATGCTTGCTCGCGGTAGTCACTCGACGGTCCCCTCGGTGCCGCGCACGCTCTCAGCCTCCCTTCAGTTAGGTCCCTAGTGCATACCCGGTTCGTTCCGTCTGAGGCGGTTCATAGCTTGACTGGATGCCGCGGCCAGAGTTTCCGCGTTCGATCGTGGACTTCCAAGACCGCTTCGCCACCGAGGAGGATTGCCGCGAGT
>JACCUC010000146.1 GCA_013812065.1 Thermoleophilaceae bacterium
TGCCGTCACCGCCACAGGCGTCGCACAGATGGGCGCGGATGACCTGGCCGAAGGCGGAGCGCATCGCCGTGCGCAGCTCGCCCGTGCCTCCGCAGCGCGCGCAGGTCTCGATCGGCGTGCCCGGCTCGGCCGCGTTGCCCTGGCAGCGCTCGCACGGTGCCACGACCTCGTACTCGACCCCTACGGTGGTGCCCCGCGCGGCCTCGGCCAGCGAGACCTCGGCGGCCACCGCGACGTCGCCCCCCTGGACGCCGGCCGATCGGCGCCCGCCTCCGCCGAAGGCGTCGCCACCGCAGGCGTCGCACACGTGGGCGCGGATGACCTGCCCGAACGCCGAGCGCATCGCGGTGCGCAGCTGGCCCGAGCCGCCGCAGCGTCCGCAGGTCTCGATCGGCGTACCGGGCTCGGCGCCGTTGCCGTGGCAGCGCTCGCAGGCGGCGACGGCCTCGTACTCGACCTTGACCGACTTGCCCCGCGCCGCGTCGGCGAGCGAGATCTCGGCGGCCACGGCGACGTCGCCGCCCTGCACCCCGGCCGAGCGCCCTCCCCCCCCACCTCCGAACGGATCGCCGCCGCCGAAGAAGGCCTCGAAGATGTCGGCCACCGACCCGAAGCCGCTGAAGCTCGGCTCGCGGCCCTGCGATGAGAGTCCCTCGTGGCCGTAGCGGTCGTAGAGCTGGCGGCGGTCGGGGTCGGAGAGGATCTCGTAGGCGTCCGCGGCCTCCTTGAAGCGCTCCTCGGCGTCGTGGTCGTGGCGGTTGACGTCGGGGTGGAGCTCGCGGGCGAGCCGGCGGAAGGAGCGCTTGATCTCACGGTCGTCGGCGTCGCGCGAGACCCCGAGCACCTCGTAGGCGTCGCGCTTGACGGTCACGACGCGCTCCAGATCGATCCGACGACCCGCGACAGCTCCGCGGCGGCCTCGCGTACCGTGCCGATCGCCGTCGCGTAGTCCATCCGCGTCGGCCCCACCACGCTGACCGCGCCGAGGTGGCGCGACGGCACCCCGTAGCCGGCCGCCACCACACTCAGCGATCGCAGCTCGGGCGCGTCGTTCTCGCCGCCGATGCGCAGGTAGACACGCGGCTCGTCGAGCGCGTGGCGCAGGAGCGAGAGCAGGGTGACGCGCTGCTCGAGCAGGTGCAGGAGGTCCTCGATCTGGGAGAGCTCCTGGAACCGGTCCTCTCCGAGCAGCCGCGAGGTGCCCTCGACGTACAACGCGTCCTCGGCGGTGGCCTCGAGCTCGGTGAAGGCGGGCGCGAGCGAGGCCAGAAAGGCGCGCTCGGTGTCGGGGAGCTCCGGGTCGAAGAGCTTCCCGTGGAGCATGCGGGCGCCGAGGCCCATGCCGCCGAGCTCTTCGTTGAGGTAGCTCGCCGCCCAGTCGACGAGCCCGAGGTCGACCGGCCGCTCGTAGCTGACGACGCGCTTGGAGACCCCCCCGGTCGAGGTGATGACGACGACCATGGCCACCTGGGGCTGAAGGGCCAGGACCTCGACGCGCCGGATCGTCGTGGTGGCGATCGGCGGGGCCGAGACGATCGCGAGCAGGTTGGTCACCTGGGAGAGCTGCTCGGTGGTCGCCCGGACGGTCTCGTCGACCTCCTCGCGCACGAGGTCGAGCTCGAGGCCGGGGCGGTCGGTCGGCAGCGCGCCCGGCTCGAGCAGCTCGTCGACGTACTGGCGGTAGCCGCGGTCGGTGGGCACGCGACCGGCCGAGGTGTGGGGATGCTGGAGGAGGCCGAGCTCCTCGAGGCGGGCGAGCTCCGCGCGCACCGTCGAGGATCCCCACGGGAGATCGGCCCGCTCGGAGAGCCACTTCGACCCGACGGGCACGCCGAGCTCGAGGTGGCCCTCGACGAGCTTGCGCAGCACGTCGGCCTGGCGGGGGCTGAGCGCGGAGTCCATGCGCCTATTGTGGCGGGCCGCGCGGAGTGCGCCCAGCGGCGCGTCTCACGCCCGGGCGAGCACCCCTCAGCCGGCGAGCTCGGCCACCGCGTTGCGGACGATCCGGTTGCCGTCCTGCTCGGCCTCGGTGTCGATCAGGGCGCCCGAGCCCGAGACCTCGCGCACCGTCCCCCGCACCACGATCTCCTTCTCGGGCAGCCCCATCCCCCGGAACTGCACCGACAGGCGCCTGAGGGCCCGCGGGTCGCCGCCGGCCGCGGCGACATTCGCGCGCGCGACGAGGCCCATCGTGTAGAGCCCGTGCAGGATCGTCGAGGGCAGCCCCACCTGCTTGGCGAACTCGGGGTCGATGTGGATCGGGTTGAAGTCGCCCGAGGCGCCCGCGTAGCGGTGGGGCAGGTAGCGGTCGGGGGTTACCCGTAACTCCGGAATCGGCTCGCCCTGGCGAATGTTCAACTCAGCCTCCTCGTTCGATGTTGGTCCAGGTGCCCCGGGTGACCTCGAGCCCGTCCTGGTTGACCGACACCGACTCGAAGACGTAGAACTTCATGGTCTCGCGGGCGGAGATGTCCCGGACCGATGCGGTGGTCGTGATGGTGTCGCCGGCGTAGACGAGCTCCCACCAGGCGAACTCCTGGCCCCCGTGGACCATCATCGCGAAGTTCATCCCGACCGTTGGGTCGAGCATCGCGGGAGCCACGGCGCCGGCGGAGTAGACGGCGGCGAACATCGGTGGCGCGACGACGGCCCGAAACCCCGCCTCGTGCGCGGCGTGGGGATCGAAGTGGACCGGATTGGTCTCGCCCACCACGTGCGCGTACTCGCGGATCTTCTCGCGCCCGACCTCGTACTCGAACGGCTCGTAACTCTTCCCGATTAGGCTCGCCTCGCCTGCCACGGCACCTCCCGATCGCGGGTTCCCGGCCGGATGCGCCCGGCGGGGGCGGCGCGTCAGTCTAGTCGGGGAGTGCGACCGGGCGCCGGCCGGCGCGTCTCGTGCGCCGCGTCGGGCGGACGCGAGCCACCTGCCGGCGCCAGGGTGCGACCGCTACAGGCGGCGGCGCCGTCCCGGGGGCCGGCCGCCCCGTGCGCCGTGGTGTCCGCCCCCGCGCCGACCCTTCACCATGTCGAACAGCCGCTTGGCGGCCGCGAACCGCATCAATTTGGAAAGCACCTTCGCCTCCTCCGGTGGTGGGCCTCGTGTTTGGGCCCGGTTGGGTCGGAGAGTACTCCTTTGGGAGGATCGACACGCCTGCCGGTCGGCTCGGCTCGCCGATTCCCGGTAGCGCAGCTTGGTGCTCGGACCAAGCCCGCCGCGCCTGCGCCGTTAGGGCATCTCCTCACAGGGGCAGCGTCGCCTGACGGTCGTCCCGTGGACTCGCCGGTGACTCCTCCTCGGCGACCCGTACCCGCCCCTGAAAGACCGCAGGATCGAGAAAGGCGCGCAGCAGGCGCTCGTGCACGCGATGCCTGAGCTCCTGAGCCTCGTGACGGACCGCGTCGGCGTACTCGCTCGCCGCGCCGATCCACCCGTCGAGCGCGCGGCGAGCCACGATCTCCCGTGCCGCCCACGCGTAGACGGCGTTCGCCGCGACCTCGACCTCGAGCATGCGATGAGGCAGGTACTCGCGGACCCGACGGCGGCCGAGACCGGCGCGCCGGGCGGCCCGCTCGAGCGCGCGGAACTCCGGTCTTCCCTCGTACACGGTGACCGTGCCGGTCTCGGGATCGAACTCCGCCTCGACCGCGGCGTCCTCGTCCTTGCGGGCGATCTCCCGGACCCAGCCCGTTGCGGTGTGCCGCACGACGAGCACCTCGAGCTCGGCCTGGTGCTCGCCGGCCGCCGCGACCACCGAGAGTCGCTCGCCCGGCTCGACCGAGACCCGGGCGCGAACGTCGACCTGGAGGCGCGCCCACCCTCCGCGCCCGGGCGCAGGAGCCTCCTCGCGTCGAAGCTTCGCCCACAATCCGCGGTCGGCCGCGAGCGCGACCGGGGTCCCGGGGTCGACGCGCTCGGGGTCGAAGAGGAGCGAGGTGCTACGCGCCTCTCCCGGGTGGAGCCGAATCGGGGAGCGCTTGAAGCGCAGCGCCAGCGCGGCGGGCTCGCGGGGCGGAGGCTCCTCGGTCGGGGCGGTCGGCGCGGCCTCGGAGGGCGCAGCGGCCCGGCCACCGTTCACCGGCGGACGCTCGACGGCTTGGCCACCGGGCTCGAACCCTGCCGCACCGGGCGCCTCGAAGGCGCTTTTCAACGCGTCGTTCAGGGCCCTCAGCCCCTCGCGGTCGCGGGCGGCGATCGCTCTCCCCGGGGCGAGTAGGTGGGCGCTCGCACGGCGCTCCTCTGCGGCCACGATCGGATCGAGCACGCGGTCGATCGCCGCGTAGAGATCGCGTACGAAGGGATGGTGGTCGTTGAGGCCCGAGCGATCCACGCGCACGACGACCTGCGGCCGCGGCGAATCGAGCGCCTCACGCTGGAGCTCGTCGATCGCCTCGCAGCGGACCTCGCCGAGCAGGTGCCGCGCCCCGAGTCGCCCCTCGAAGCCCGCGAGCGTGGCCTCGTGCGCCGCGCGCCCGGAGCGCACGACGAGGCCGCTGCGGCGGGTGGCTCGCATGCGCCCCACCGTGAGCGGCTCGGCCGAGCGCCGGACCTTGACGTGGGCGTCGATACCCGGGCGAACCTCGACCTCCGAGTCGAAGAGAAGGGGCCGCTCGGGACACGGCTCGGGGTGAGGAAAGGCCACCGGCGCGGAGAGCTCTCCGGGAAGCTCGAGCCAGAGCTCCCGGGTGGGATCCTCGAGCACGGGACGCAGCTGGACGAGCTGGGAGACGAGCGAGCGCAGGTGCCAGGCCGGCGGCAAGCGCTCGACCTCGAGCGGGACGGTGACGCGTGTCCCGCTGTCGGCGACGCCGATCGCCGCTCGATCGGCCGCGGTCGCAACGTCCTCGCGAACGTGGGCGTAGGCGTAGGGGTCGTCCCCAGGAGCCGGGAAGAACCACGTCTCGACGATGTGCCCGGCCCGGATGGACTCGAGCCGTCCCGCCCCCTGGGCGAGCCACACGTCCCGCAGCCCGCGCCCGAACAGCCCACGCTGGCCACCGCGGCGCGGCTCGACCCCGAGCGCACCGAGCCGCGCGTCGACGGCGGCCGCCTCGAGCCCCTCGCCGTCGTCGGTGGCGCGGACCTCCCACCGCCACGAGGTGAGCGCAGGGACCCCCAGTGTGCGCAGCTCCCGCCGCCATCGGCCTTGGAAGGCCCGGTCGGCGGCGGCGAAGGCGACCTCGATACGGCCTTGCCGGCGACCCGCCGCGGCGATGGCCGCGTCGGCGTTGGTGACGAGCTCGGGGACGATCTGGACGAGATCCAGCCCGCCCTGGGCGAAGTTCTCGCGGAAGTAGCGACCGCGGACACGGCCGCTTCGGACGGCAGCGGGATCGAGCACGCGGCCGAGCGTAGGGGATGAGGCGGCGGTGGAGGTCCGCGCAGGCGTCATTCGGGCCGCCGGGGCTAGGGTCGGTAGCCGGGCCATACTGGCCGCTCACCCCGACGCGCCCCCTGGGGCACGTGTAGCGGGGAGCATCGCGAAGGCGCCGGCGCGGTCGGTGTGAGCGAGAACCGAAGTGCAGGGAGCTCCCCACGATGGCCAAGCGCATCCTCGCCGTCTGCCTCGACTTCGGCGACACGCTGGGCGATCAGGCGACGCAGGTCCGCGACGACGCCGGCACGCTCCTCGAGATCGATCTCATCGAGGGAGCCCTCGAGCTCGTCCGCGAGCTGCGCGCCCGCGGCTACCGGCTGGCGCTCGTGGCCGACGGCACGGTCCGCGACGCCCGCAACGTCCTCGCCCAGCACGGGCTCGACGCGCTCTTCGACGCGGTCGTGATCTCCGAGGCGGTCGGCGCCCAGAAGCCCGACCCGTCCATCTTCCACCGCGCGCTCGGCGAGCTCGGCCTCGAGCCCCGCGACTACGCCCGCGCGGTGATGGTGGGAAACCGCCTCGAGCGCGATGTCCAGGGCGCCCGCCAGCTCGGCATGATCGCGGTGTGGATCGACTGGTCGCCGCGCTACGCAAAGCGCCCGACCGAGCCCGCCGCCGTCCCCGACCGTGTCATCGAGCACCCGCTCGAGCTGTTGCCGCTGCTCGAGCGCCTCGAGCGCGAGCACGGATGAGCGAGCGCCGGGTCACTCCCCGAAGCCGTGGCGCACGTACAGGCGGACGAAGCGGGCGCCGGTCAGCGTGCGCCGGTGCGCGAGCCCGTCCGGCTCGCGCTCTCGAAGAGGACGACGTCCTCGTGGCCGCCCGAGCCGAGCGGCTGCACGAGACGCCCGCCCGGTGTGAGCTGCTCAACCAGGGGCCCGGCGCCTCGGGGTGGGCGGCGCTCACGGTGATCGCCTCGAAAGGGCCTGCTCGGCGAGGCCCTCGCTGCCGTCGCCGACCACCACGTGCGCGTTCTCGACGCCCTCGGCGGCCAGGCTGCGGCGGGCCGCGTCGGCGAGCTCGGCGAAGCGCTCGACGCTCCACACCTCCCGCGCGAGCGTGGCGAGCAGGGCGGTCTGCCAGCCGAGCCCGGTGCCGACCGACCTATCCCGTCGTCGCCTCGACCTCGTCCTGGGAGACCCAGTGGGCCTCCTCGGACGGTGGGGTGTCGCGCAGGTACCACTCGGTGTCGAGCGCCGCCTGGCAGCCCGACCCCGCGGCGGTGACCGCCTGGCGGTAGGTGTGGTCCACGAGGTCTCCAGCGGCGAAAACCCCCGGCAGCTTGGTCTTCGTGGACTTGCCCTCGGTCAGCACGTAGCCGGCGTCGTCCAGGTCGACCTTGCCCTCCACGAGCGCCGAATTGGGTGTGTGCCCGATCGCGACGAAGGCGCCGTCCACCTCGAGCTGGCGCTCCTCGTCGCTGTCGGCATGGCGGAGCCGCACCCGCCCCAGCGTGCCGTTCGCATCCTCGAAGCAGTCGACCATGTAGGGAGTGAGGAACTCCACGTTGTCGAGCTCCCCGACGCGGTCGAGCATGATCCTCGAGGCCCGAAACTCGTCGCGGCGGTGGACGACCGTCACCTCGCTGGCGAACTTGGCGAGGCAGAACGCGTCCTCCATTGCGGTGTCGCCCCCGCCGACGACCAGCGTGGGCATATCCTCGAAGAAGGCCGCATCGCAGGTCGCGCAGTAGGACACGCCGCGCGCCGATAGCTCCTTCTCTCCGGGCGTGCCGAGCTTCTTCGGCTCGGCGCCCATGCACAGGATCACCGCCCGGGCGCGATGCTCGCGGTCGCCGACGAAGACCCCGTGCAGCGAGCCTTCGCTCGACAGCTCGAGGCGGGTGACGTCCTCGGTCGCGATCCGGGTCCCGAAGCGCTCCGCCTGGTCGCGGAGCTCCTCCATCATGTCCGGGCCCTCGACACCGTCGCGGTAGCCGGGATAGTTCTCGACTGCGCCCGTGGTCAGGAGCTGCCCGCCCCAGCTGTAGCCCTCGAACATGAGCGGCTCCAGGTTCGCGCGCGATGCGTACAGGGCAGCCGTGAAACCCGCCGGACCGCTGCCAATGATGATGATGTTCTCGATGTCTTCGCTCACGGAGCTCGACTATCCCTCCTCGTCGTCCTTGGTACGCATGTTCTTCACGGCCTCGGCCAGGGCCTCGGCCTCCAAGGCGTCGCCCATCACGCCGACTTGGTCCTCCCAGACATCGTCGGGGATCTCACTCTTTATGTCGTCCTCCAGGACGTGGTATACGTCGAGACCCAACTGGGCCTCCGTCAATGCACCCGCGTAGGTCGGGTCGCCGAAGATGATCGTCTCCGCCGCGATCTCCGCGGCTTCGTCGTCCGGCGCACCCAGCACCACCAAGAGATCTCCTCGCTCATGCTCGTCGGCGAGCTTCTTGATCTTCTCCTGGCTTCCCAGGTCCATTGCCCCGGACGCCGTTCAGACGAAGCACTCGGTCGCGGAGAGGACGACGTCGCCTCCGGCCGCCTCGACGCACGCCTCGATCGCCGGCCCCGAGACGCCATCCCGCTCCCCCAGGGCGACGATCTTCTTACCCTCGAGCAATTCCCTCACCTCCCATCTTCTTGCTGGTCGTAGTTCTCGTTGAGCCACTCCTCGAGTTGCGGCGGCGTTAGCTCCGGATCGCTCAGCCGGGCGACCTCTTCTCCGTCGCGGAAGAGCAGGAACGTGGGAAGGCCCATCACCTTGAGATCGATGCACACCCGCCGCGCATTCGGCGCCTCCACCTTAGCCACGCGCAGCTCGGGCCGCTCCTCGGCCATCCGCTCGACCTCGGGCTCGAGGGCTTTGCACGGCTCGCACTCCGGACCCCAGAAGTCGGCCAGAACAGTGCCCTCCGCGACGACGTCCCAGAAGTTATCGCGACCTGCCTCGACGATCTCTCCCATCTCAGCCTCCGTTCGGGTTTCGCTCGAGCAGCACGCTCATGCCGTCCGAGAGCTCGCTCATCCGGCCGAGGAACAGGCTGCCCTTGGCCAGCATCATCACCCGCTCCGCACCGCCCTCTTCGGTGAGCCGCTGGCAGGCGTGCGGGAGGTAGCAGAGCGCGGACGCGATGTGGCCCTGCGTCGGGGAGTATCCCGGCATCCCCCGCTCGGCCACGAAGTCGTCGATGTCGCTGCGGTCGAGCTCGCCGCGGCGCACCGCCAGCGCGGCGATGACCTTGTAGTTGCGCTCGGGGACGTTGCCCGAGCCCTGTGGCTCGGTCAGCTCGGGGTTGTGGAGCTCGGTCGCGTAGTCGTCGACGGCGAGCATGTCGATGCCGACGCGCTCGAGCGGCTCCACCGACAGCGCCTGCATGATCTTGTCCTGCGAGCCGCCGGCCCCCACGGTGTGGCGGCCGACCGCGTCGAGCCTGATGCGTGGCGAGCCGCCGTCGTCGCGCTCGACGAGCGCGGCGGCCCCGGCGAGCACGTCCTCGAGCACGGGCATCTCGTTGTCCAGATGGCCCTGGAACTTCATGCCGAGCTTCGCGAGCGAGCCGCCGGCGACCACCGCAACGCGTTCGAACACCCCCGCGCACACCAGGCTGGCCGCCGTCACCAACGCCGGGATGGGCGCGGCGCAGAAGTTCTTGACGTCGGCGCCCGAGGCTCCCTGTAGCCCCGCCGCCGCGGCCACGCTCTTGCCCAGGTTCCCGCCGCCGCGCTGATAGCGGTCGCCGATGGCCTCCTCGCCGCAGCCGATCACGTAGTCGATCGAGTTCGGGTCGATGTCCGCCCCTCGCACCAGGTGGAGGAGCGCCAGCGTGGCGGTGGCCTTCGCCGCCAGGTTCTCGAGCAGCACGAACGACTGGAGGGCGGCGTCCTCCTCGTCGGCGCGGTGGACCGCTCCCACCAGGTGGTCGCCGCCGAGGTGGAGCGGGAGCGAGCCGGGCCGCTCGGCGGCCTCCTCGGCGTCGCCGGTCACGGCGCCCAGGCGATCGAGGTCGAGGCTCTCCGCGAGCGGGTGTTCACCAAGAGCTGAGGTGGCCCGCTCGGAGAGCTCCTCTCCGAGGGTCAGGAGCTCGAACTCGTCGACTGCGGCCATCAGCCCGAGGAGCTCCTCCTCCGGCATGTGCTCGCCGTGAGCGGCGAAGCGCTCGGCGCCGTCCGAACTCGCCGAAATCCACGGGCGCTCGGGGAGCTCGCGCGGATGGAGTGCGCCCAGAAACGCCTGGTTGGGCGGGTAGGCCACGGCCTCCTCGAAGGTGCGGAGGCTTCCGAACAGCGGCTCGGCCAGGTCGGGATCCGATTCCAGCTCCCGCGCCGGCTTAGATCCGTGGCGGATCAGGCCGGGGGCGTGGGCGAGGACGTGCCTCGCGTGTGAGACGACCGGTCCCTGCTCGCTCACGTCACTTCCCATCGTTCCCCTTCCCGCACGTCGCTCGTCCCTGTCGTCATGCCGGCTGAGTCTCGCCCGCCGGATCGAACACCGTCGGCCCCGAGACGCTGGTCGAGAGCGCCTCGAGCGCCTTCTCGAGCAGCCGTCGCCGCCACTCGCGCTCTGCCTCGGCGTCGAGCGAGGGGTCGCCGGTAGGGTAGGGAATCCCCCGCGTCGGAACGATCCGCGGGGCACCCACCTGCCTCGCGATCGAGACCAGGTTGCACAGGACGACGGTGGGAATCCCGGCTCGCTCCAGCTCTTTGCTCAGCGTTGACCCGCAACGCGTGCCCGTTCCTCACGTCGCGCTCAGGATCGCCGCCTGGACCTCCGCCTTGTGCAGCTCCACGGCCCACTCGACGCCGAAGTGCTTGGACGCGGCCACGGCGGTGCCGTTGCCCGTCGTCACCAGGTACTCGGGGTGCAGGCCTCCGATCGCGCCCTCCTGCTCGAGCTCGCGTGCCACGTCGAGCGGCACCATGCGGTGCGGATCCTCGTCCGCCGCCACGGTGGAGAAGCCGCCATCGACCGACTCGAACTCGCCCTCGGGGAGCGAGTCGCGCCCGTCGAGCGAATAGCGAAGCCAGAGCGTGGCCCGCGAGGACTCGAGCCCGTCGGGGTTGCCGGCGGGCACAAGCCCTCCCTCGGTGACCAGGGCGAGCGTCGCATCCGAGAGATCCTCGACCGGGCCGGCCGGCATCACTTGGTCGAAATCGGGCGGCGTGAGCTCGGTGCGCTCGGTGTCGCCCCCCAGGCGGGCGAGCGCGAGCTCCACGGCGCGCGCGGCGGCCGGAGCTTCGGCGAGCACGTTGACCCGCCGCAGCCGCGAGATCCGCCCCTCCTCCTCCCCGATCTGCTCGCCGGCGGCGAGCTTCTGGACCGCGGCCGCGAGGCGCTCCATCGTGCCCTTCATCTTGCGGGCGCTCTGGCCGCTCTCGACGACGGGCGCGGCGCCCGCGTCCTGAAGGCCCGGGTTGTCCTCGTGCATCGAGGCGATCGCCTCGATGCCGCGCTCGTGCGCCGCCGCGATCACGGCCGAGCAGGCGACGCCGTAGCGACCGCTGGTGAAGGCCGGGCCGGCCACGATCAGCTCGGGGTCGACTTCGTCGACCAGGGAGAGGATCTCCTCGGCAGCCTCGGCCGTGCCGGCCGCGTAGTCGTCGCCGCAGAAGACCGTCGCGACGATCTCGTGCTCGTCGCCTAGAAGGGTTTGGAGCCGCTTCCCGGGGCCGACCGGCTCCTCGCGCAGCTCCGGCCCTCGGCCGGCCTCCTCCTCGCCGCCGACCCCGGCGAAGTACTGGTTGATGTAGTGGACGATTCGCATCAGGTGGCATCCTCGCAGGTCAAGCGCCCCCAGCCGAGCGGGCTGAGCGCGCAGTAGATCGCCGCATGGGGAAGCTCGAGCGCCTCGCGGGCGTCCGCGTCGCGCAGGTCGATCCGCTCGCCACCGAGCGCGCGCTCGACCTCACCGAGCTCGAGCTCCTCGTCGTAATTGCCGGTGCTCACCATTGCCGTGGCCTTGCTGGGGGGCGCGACGAGCGGCGGCGCCGTGCCCTCCGCCCCCGCCATCTCCGCGAACAGACCCACCGCAGGAATGCCGATCTCCTCGAGCGCGTCGAGCTTCAGGGCGACGTCCGCGTCGGCGTTGCCGCCGCCCTCCTTGGTCACGATCGCGGCGTCGAAGCCGCAGGTCTTGCACAGGCGTGCGGCCAGCGCGGACACCAGTTCCTTCTGCGCCTGGTCGACCGGCTCGGGGCAGATGATGACGCCCCCGAGCACGGCCTCCTCGCTCGCCCGCAGGGCTGCCGCCACCGGATGGTTCTGATGGATGTAGGTCGGGTTCTTGAGCCCGGGGTGGCCGTACTGGCCGCTCACCACCGCGCCGTCCTCGAGCTCGTTCGGATCGATCAGCGTCGGCAGCGACCCCGCCATGCTGCTGCCGTAGACGAACACGTCCTTGAAGGTGCCCTGGGTCTGGAGGTTGGTGATCGCCGCCACCCGCGGGCGGTCGTCCTGCGCCTGCGCCGGGGCGGCCGGAAGCTCCTCCACCGCAGAGGGATCTGCCTCGAGCGCCGCTTCGGCGAGGCGGACGGCGAGCTTGAGGAGCCCGCGCCTAAGCGCCGTGTCCACGTCCTCCCAGGACGCGTCGGAGCTCGGCTCGAACTCGACGACGAGGTTGTGCGTCGAGCCGAGCGGGGAGAGGACCGCGGCGTCTCCCGACATCTCCACGACGCCCTCCTGGGCGCGTGGAAGGTAGCCGGCGGCCACGACCGCGACGCCGCGCAGGACGTGCGTCGCCCCGAGGCCCGCCGGGCGAGCGGGCGAGACGAAGCCCGGAAAGACACCGCCTGCGCCATCTCCCTTCGCCCGCGGCTCGACCGCGTCCAGCACCTTGACGATCCGCGCGGACTCGCCCGGGCTGACCCACGACACGCGCACCTCGGCCAGAGCAGGGTCCGCGACGAGCCCTTTGGCCTCCTCCGCCGACACCGTGAGCCGTCCTCCCTCGAGCCTGGTCTCGTCCCCGAGCTCGACGTCATCGATCTCGTGGACCAGGCGCGTGAGCCCGGGGCGCGTCTCTCTTCCGCTGTTTTCGTTCTCGCTCACGTCGGTTCCCCCTCGGTTCTATCCGGAGCGACAGCCTAGAAAACACTAAGCGCGCGCTGCCGGCGCCACCCACCGTAACAGTAGTGTGCTCAAGCGTGCTCGGCGTGGACCCGCGTCGTCCTCGCGGCTTGCGGCTCGAGTGGCTCTCTATTGACTGGTGCGCGAGGCGGGGCCCACCCGGACTAGCTTTTGCAACCCTTGTCCACGAGCGCATCGCACCTCCGCCGCCGAAGCACCGCGTCGACCCCTCCCGCCCCCGCTCGGCACCGCGCGTCTCGCCGCACGGGGTTCGCCCTCGTGGCCGGTATGGCGGCCCTGATGTGGATCGGCGAGGTCGCCGACGCGGTGAGCGGCCTGCGGCTCGACCGGTACGGGATCGGGCCGCGCGACCCGGAGGGCCTCGTCGGGATCGTCGCCGCCCCGTTCCTCCACGCCGGGCTCGGCCACGTGGCCGCCAACACGGTTCCCTTCCTGCTGCTCGGCTTCCTCGTCGCGCTCGGCGGCGCGCTGCGGGTGGTCATCGTGACCGCCGTCGTGGCGCTCGTCGGGGGCCTCGGCACGTGGCTCCTTGCACCGGCCTCATCGCTGCACATCGGGGCGAGCGGGGTCGTCTTCGGCTACGCCGGGTACCTGCTGAGCCGCGGCTTCTTCAGCCGGCGCCTGCGTGACCTCGCCCTCGCCGCGGTCATAGTCCTCGTGTGGGGCGGCGCACTGCTCGGCGGTCTCGTGCCCGAGGCGGGGATCTCGTGGCAGGGCCACCTCTTCGGCGCAATCGGCGGGCTCGTGGCCGGGCGCGCGCTCGCCGGGCCAGGCGGGCGCCGGCCAAGACGATCCTGAAGCGCTCCCGGCGGGCCGCGTCGCGGCGTCGGGGGCGAGCGCCTGCTGGGGACCTTCCCGGACCAGCGGGCGGTGCAGCGCTCCTGACTCCCCGACCGACTCGACGCGAACACATCCGCCGCGATACGGTGAGCCCGTGGCCGGCCGCGAGGTTCACTTCGAGCCCTTCCTCCACCTCGCCGACCTGAGCACCGAGGAGGCGCTCATCGCCTGGGGCGGTTTCTGGTTCCAGCGCGAGGCCTCCGACGACGGCTGGCACATCGTCGACGACGAGGACCTCCCGGAGGTGACGGGGGAGCCCCGCACGGAGAGCATCGGCGCGCAGTCCGAGCCCTTCGGTCACGCCGTCGTCGAGGTCGAGCATGACGGCGAGATCGTCGCGCGGGTGGAGTCCGCGGACCACAACTTCGTCCGGGTCACCGACCTCGAGCCCGACACCGAGTACAGCTACCGCGTGCTCGTCGACGGGGAGCCGTGGGGCGACGGCGAGCGCTGCGACTGGGACATCGACAGGGCGACCCTCGTCCGCGCGGGAAGGAGCTACGACAACCGCTTCCGGACCTTCCCCGCTCAAGATGCGCGCGTGCCGGTGACCTTCGCCGTCCTCGGTGACTTCGGGATCGGGATCTACGAGCAGGGCGAGG
>JACCUC010000198.1 GCA_013812065.1 Thermoleophilaceae bacterium
ACCAGCTCACTCGCCGCGGCATGGAGGAGCTCCACCGCCGCGTCCGCACGCTCGCCGAGACGCGCCGGCTGACCGACGCCTTCCTGGGCCGCTACGAGGAGTTCGTGGCGCTCGACCGCGAGGGCGAGCCGCAGCGCTGAGCTGAGTTACCCGCCCAGCTGCGCGGTTGAGTCCTCGAACCTTCCGTGCATGACGAACTGGCCGTCGAGGTACTTCCCTCCCTTCGCTGCGCATCCTTCGGGCGCGAAGCAGAAGAGGTAGCCCGCGATGCTTCCCGAGCCCGTCAGGTCCTCGTAGCGCTGCGACCGCCGCGGATCCGGAAGGTGCCGTTGAACGGCAGCGTCTCGGCGTTGACGCGGCGGAAGGCGGTTTCGAAAGAAACGCGAATTTTCGGCTTGTCGGTGTCGGGGACCCGCTCTTCCTTCGGGGTGGGCCCTGGTCCGAGCTTGCAGACGGTTGGGTCATCTCCCCGGCCATCCTCCAGCCCGCGTCCGTGCGACGGAGCCGAAAATCGAAGGGCTGGGCCCGGAGCGAAGCCGGGGAGCGGCTCCCTCTGACCTGCGTGTTGTAGCTCGGGAGATCCGAGGAGATGTTGTTGACCGGCGCGTTGCCCTGGCACGCGATCGAGGTTTCCTCTCCGGTCTTGGATCGACGGCCGGGCTAGGACATCGATCAACTGATTGCAACCCGATTCCCGAGCTATATGTCAAACGCACCTATTGCGGTGGTTACAGCGACCGGTATCGTCAGGCCGGTGCGAGGAGGCGGAATGCTTTCGATCATGCTGGTCGCGGGGGCGCTGCTGGTGGCGGCGCGCCGGCCTCTCCCTCGGGAACGAGCCGAGCGGCGGCGGCCCCGGCCGGATCGGCGACTCCCGCCTTGACCTCGCCCGAGGCGCACCGCCGCTCCGGCGATCCGGCGATCCGCCGTGACCTTGGGCTCATCCTGCTGGCTGTGTTGGGTGCGGCGGCGACCTGCGTCCGCCGGCTCGCTTTGCCGGGCGCGGCGCCGCGAACCTCTCCCGAGGCGATGGACGACATCCAGGCCGAGCTCCAGGAGATGATCGTCCAAGCACGGGTCGAGGTCCCTGAGCGTGCGCCGGAGGGCGATCTGCCGCGGGCACGGCGGTGACCACTCGGCCACGGGGGCGCCCGGCCCCGATCCGCGGCGTCGCCCGGGTGGCGCTTCTGGCCGCGTGCGTCATCGTGGGTGGGTGCGCGTCGGGCGATGACCAAGCGCTTGAGTATCGCTCGGATGCGTCCGCCGGCCACTGGCGTACCTGGGTGCTCTCGTCCCCCTCGGAGGTCCGCGTTCCAACAGCTCCTCGGCCGGATTCGGGGGGCGGGGATGGGGGAGGGGTCGCACCGGTTCGAGGCGCTGACGGGTCGACGGAGCCGGCGCTGCCGGCCGAACCGTGGATGGAAACCGCCTTCGAGCTCGTCTCGCAGCGCGCAAAGGACCCGGCCGCGGCCTCTCGTGCCTACGGGCTTCTGGCGGTCGGCATGTACGACGCGGTGGTGGCGGCCTCCTACTGGCAGGGAGTCCGCCGCCAGGAGGCGCGATCGGCCGCGCCCGGCGAGCGAGGGGGTGGCAAAGCTCCCTACCCCTCCGAGCATGCCGCTATCGCCGGCGCCGGGTCCCGCCTGCTCGCATACCTCTTCCCCGAGCGACCGCGCGCCAGCTTCGAGCAGATGGCCGAGGCGGCCGCCGCCTCTCGGGTCGCCTCCGGAGCGAGCACCCGCAGCGACGTGGAGGCCGGGTTGAGGCTGGGACGGGCGGTCGCCGCCCGGGTCATCGCCCGGGCGAAAAAGGACGGCACCCGGCGCCGCTGGGACGGCGATCGTCCCCGCGGCCCCGCCTACTGGCGCCCCCCGCCGGGATCGGTCGCCCGGCCCGTGTCACCGCTGGCGGGGAGCTGGAGAACGTGGGTGCTCGCATCCGGCCGCCAGCTGCGCCCGCCGCCGCCACCCGCCTTCGACTCCCCGCGCTTTCGCGCCGAGGCGTTGGAGGTCGTTCGCATCGGCGAGCGGCTGACCCCCGCACAGAGGCGGATCGCCAAGTTCTGGGAGGGCGGCGAGGGGACGGCGCTGCCACCGGGGATCTGGAACCGGGCGGCGCTCGCCTATCTCCGCCGGGCGCGTCTGAGCGTTCCGCGGTCGACGCGGGCGCTCGCGCTCCTCAACGTGGCGCTCGCCGACGCGGGGGTCGCCGCCTGGGACGCCAAGTACGCCTACTGGTCCCCGCGCCCCGAGAACGCGATCCGCGACCTCGGACTCGATCGGCGCTGGAAGCCGTTCCTCAAGACGCCCTTCTTCCCCGCGTACGTGTCCGGGCATGCGACCTACTCGGGGGCGGCGGGCGAGGTTCTCGCCCATCTCTTCCCCGAGGACGCCGAGACATTCCGTGCCAAGGCCCGTGAAGCCGGCCTCTCGAGGATCTACGGAGGCATCCACTACCGCAGCGATAACGAGGTCGGCATGCGGATGGGGCGGCGGATCGGGGAGCTCGTGGTCGAGCGCGCGCGGCGGGACGGAGCCGAGGCCCGGTCGGAGCCGTGAGCGGGAGGCCGCCGAGGGCGACCGTGGCGGTCGCGTCCGTC
Organism: Thermoleophilaceae bacterium; assembly: GCA_013812065.1. GTDB lineage: Bacteria > Actinomycetota > Thermoleophilia > Solirubrobacterales > Thermoleophilaceae > JACCUC01. The sequence goes on from JACCUC010000198.1 coordinate 2,600, forward strand.
GCCGTGCTGGTACTCGGCGGATGCGGAGGCGGACCGGATCGCAAGGCACCGGCGGTCGACGCCTTCTCGCCGGTGGAGCAACGCGTCGCCCGGAACGGGCCTCCGCGGGCGTCCCCGCGCTGGGAGCGGGTGACGAGGGTGGCGGGTCGGGGACCGGCCGGCGAGCGGGTATCGATCGCCGGGGGAGCGATCCAGTGGCGCGCCCGCTGGCGCTGCCGATCGGGCTCGTTTCGGATCTTCGCCGCGCCCGGGCCCGCAGGCCGCCGGCTGCTCGGGCAGGGCCGCTGTCCGGGGCGCGGCGAGGCGCAATCGATCGGCACGGGCCGCGTCCGCCTGAGCGTCGAGGCCTCGGGCCCGTGGCAGGTCGTGGTCGAGCAGCAGGTCGACACCCCGATCGCTGAACGCCCTCTGCCCGCCATGCGCTCGCCGGCGGCGCGCCTGCTCGCCCGCGGGGCCTTCTACGGCATCGAGCGAAGCGCGAAGGGCCAGGCGCAGCTCCACCGGCTTGGGGGCGGGCGGCTCGCCCTCCGGCTCGACGGCTTCGAGACGTCGCCCAACGTGGGCCTCTTCGTGTGGACGAGCACGGCCGCCCGGCCGCGCACCTCGAAACAGGCCTTCCGCGCCCCTCACTCGACGTTGGCTGAGCTCAAGTCGACCAGTGGGAGCCAGAACTACCTGCTGCCCCGCGGCACATCGGCGAAAGAGATTCGCTCGGTGGTGATCTGGTGCGAGCCCGTGCGCATCGCCTATGCCGCCGCCGCGCTGAGGCGAGTGGAGCGCAGTCGATAGCATGCAGAGCGATGAAGCTCGCGATCGCAGGCAAGGGGGGCTCGGGCAAGACCTCGATCTCGGGGACGATGGCCCGCGTGCTGGCCCGCAGCGGCCACCGGGTGCTCGCCATCGA
>JACCUC010000206.1 GCA_013812065.1 Thermoleophilaceae bacterium
ACTCAGCCGGACCCGCCGCGACCCAGGGCGAGCGCACCACCCGGCCAAGTCCGCGTCAGGCCCGATCAAACCCGACCAGGCAGCCGCGCGGTGGATTCAGGCTAAGACTGGGCCACCCCGCGCAGCGGTCGAAGCCGTCCGACCGGGCCCGTGATCTGGCTCGATCAACCGATCGAGACCGGAGGAAGGCAGTTGCTGAGCGTGGAGCAGTGGGCTGATATCAGGCGTATGAAGCACGTCGAGGGGCTCTCGCAGCGCGAGATCCACCGTCGCAGCGGGATCCACCGAGACACGATCCGCCGTGCTCTCGCCTCGCCGAACCCCCCGGGCTACAGCCCGCGCCCGCGCCGATCCTCGAAGCTCGACCCCTACCGCGCAGAGATCGAGCGGCTGCTCGATGACGAGCCGACGCTCTCGGGAGTCCGCATCCGCGAGGAGATCGAGAAGCTCGGCTACGAGGGCTCGAAGACGATCCTCGATGACCACCTGCGCGAGATCCGACCGCGCTTCCTGGCGCCGCCGCGCAGCTTCCAGCGCACCGTCTACCGCCCCGGCGAGCTGGTGCAGTTCGATCTCTGCGAGCCGCAGGCGGAGATCCCGACCGGCTGGGACCAGACGCGGCGGGGATGGATCGTCACCGCCTGCCTGCCCTATTCGCGCGCCTTCGCCGGGGCGCTCGTCTTCTCGAAGGAGCTCCCCGACCTCGCCTGGGGCATGAATCGCTGCCTGGGGCGGCTCGGAGCGCTGCCCAAGAAGCTCGTCTGGGACCGTGAGGGCGCGATCCACGCCGGCGGCGGGCGGCCCACCACGGACTTCGCCGCCTTCTGCGGGCAGCTTGCCGTCGGCTGGATCATCCTCGACGCGGGCGACTGCCAGGCCAAGGGCGCGCTCGAGCGCTCCCACCGCTTCCTGCACGGCAACTTCGAGTCCGGCCGGCGCTTCGCCAACCAGCTCGACTTCCAGGCCCAGCTCGACCACTGGTCCGAGAAGATCAACCGCCGCACGCACCCCAGCACCCGGGCGGTGGTCGCCGAGCGCCTCGTCGCAGAGCGCGAGCGGATGCGGCCGCTACCCGAGTTGCCCGACTCAGACCGCCGCTGGGTCACCCGGGTCGCCCCGCAGCCCTACCTGCGTTTCGACCGCAACGACTACTCGCTCGACCCGCGCCTGGTCGGCCGCCGAGTCGAGGTTCGCGCCAGCCAGTCGGAGATCACCGCAACAGCGCTCGACACCGGGGAGCCGGCCTGCCGCCATGCCCGCGTCTTCGCCGGCGGGCTTGCCTTCACCGACCCGCCCATCAGCGAGCGCTCGCCGAGTTGCGCGACGAGCGCAGGGCCCGCCGCTCCCAGCCCGAGGTCGAGATCCGTCCGCTCGCCCGCTACGACGCCCTGATCCCGGCATGACCAAGACCTCCGAGCTCGCCCACCTGTTCCGGGCGCTGAAGGCGCCGGCGGCGGCCCGGGCCCTGCCCAAGCTCGCCGAGCGCGCGCGTGAGGAGCAGTGGGGCTACGAGCGCTTCGCCGAGGCGCTGCTCTCCACCGAGGTCGCCTCGCGCGAGTCTCACGGCGACGAGTCGCGGATCAAGGCCGCTCGCTTTCCGGCTCGCAAGACGCTCGAGGAGTTCGACTTCACCTTCCAGCGCTCGGTCAAGCGCCAGGTCGTCGACCACCTCGGCCAGCTCGACTTCCTGCATGCCAGGGAGAACGTCGTGCTCCTGGGCCCGCCCGGTCTCGGTTCACACTGCACCTCCTCCATCACTCGTTGACCAGTCGGTCCAGGTTGGGCGCGGGAACCTCGATCCGAAGCCCCTTGCGGCGACCTTGGGTGACATGGATCGCCCGAAGCTCGCCGCGTTGGACCTTGTGCAACACCGTCTGGCGGGCGCAGCCGAGCAGGCGTGCGGCCTCGGCGAGCGCCACGAACCCCGCGGGCACGTCTGGGACGAAGCGAGCCCTGACCTCGTCGCTGAGTCGGATCCGCCAGGGAGCGCCTGGCGTCGCCTGCTCGGCGGGGATGAGGCCCTCGCGCAGCCAGCGGCGAACGGTGAAGGTCGAGACCCCCAGCTCGGTCGCCGCTTGCTCGATCGTGACCACCTCGGAATCGTCGCCCGGGGGCGGGGCGGCGGCGATGCCGGCCCGCTGGCGGGCGGCCTTGACGCGCGCCTCGGTGAAGGAAAGCCCCGCCCCGGTTCGCCGTCCCTGGCGGGAGAGGATCTGCGCGATCTGGCGGTCAGGGTGATGCTGGGCGAGGCGGCGGATCAGCTCGAGCGTGTCCTCGGCGATGCGCCGCCGCTCGGGGCCGCGCGCGTTGAGGCGCACGCCGAGCTCCGTCCGCGCCCCGCCCTCCCAGCCGACCTCGACGACGGCGCGACGCTCCGTCGCGTGGACAGTCACAACGACCTCGCCGATCAGGGCGCGCAAGAGCTCCTTGCGGTCGCGGTCGGTCGTGGTCTTGGCCTTCCAGAGGCGGGGGAGGTCGTGCGCGAGCCGTCCGAGCGCCTGGCGCTCCTCATCGGTGAGCGGTGCCGGGCGCGCCTGCTCGAGAGTCGCGAGCTTGCCGTGCTCGCGCTCGACCGCGGCGAGCGCCTCCTCTAGCGCGCGCTCGAGCGAACGTGCGACGAGGCGGTGCTCGGGCTCGCAGGCATCGAACTGCCGGCGGGCGCGGTCTGACTCGAACTGTGCTCGCTCCACGGCGAGGCGCTGGCCTGCGAGGCGGGCCTCGTGCTGGTCGTGCAGCTCGCGGACCGCGCCCGCGCTGGCCGCGACCCCGGCCGGCGTGACCGCCTCGAGGAAGGCGGCGGCCACCGCCTTGTCGAGTCGCCCGCCGCCGAGCGACTGGCACGCCTGCCCCGTGCCGTGCAGGTCGCGGCCGCGCACGCAGGCATAGCG
>JACCUC010000215.1 GCA_013812065.1 Thermoleophilaceae bacterium
ACCGGCGCGTCCCCATCCGCCGCTGCCATCGCCGCCATCATCCCCTCCTCGCGTCGAGATCCACAGACGCAGGGGGATTCGTCGCCGTAGCGACGAAGCCTACCGCGGAGCTAACAAAGCACTACTAGCCTAGAGGTCGATGTGCGAGCCGATCGTCACGATCCGGTCGCCGGGCAGCCCGTAGTAGTCCGCGGGACTCGCCGCGGCGTGCGAGATGGCCATGAAGAGCTTCTTGCGCCAAGCTCCCATGCCGGGCGCGTCGGTCGGGACGATCGTCATCTTCGACAGGAAGTAGGTGACGTTCCCGAGGTCGATGTCACGCTCGAGGCTGTCGGCCGCGGGCAGGCGCAGGGCCTCGGGGACGTTCGGCTCGTCCCGGAACCCGAAGCGGGCGGTCACGTGCGAGATGCCGTCGTCTCCGTGGCCGAGGTCGTCGACCGTCAGGCACTCGGCTCCCGGTAGGTGCGCACGCCCAGCGGTGTCGATCGACACGATGACGACGCTCTCGTGCAGCACCCGGTTGTGGTCCACGTTCTCCCGCAGCGCGAGCGGCGTCGTCTCCTTGCCGGCGTGGAGGAAGACCGCGGTGCCCGGGGCCCGGTAGATCGGCGGGTCCATCGCCCGGATCTCCTCGATGAAGTCGCGCAGCCTGCCCTCCTGCTCCTCGCGCCGCGGCGTGAGCAGCCTTTGCCCCTTCCGCCAGGTCGTGAGCACGGCGAACAGCGCCAGGGCGACGGCGAGCGGGAACCAGCCGCCCTCGACCACCTTCGGCAGGTTGGCTCCGAAGAAGGCGAGGTCGACCGTGAGGAACCCGAGACATCCGGCCGCCACCACCCATGCCGGCTTGCGCCACAGCGACCGGATCACCACCAGGAAGAGGATCGTCGTGCTGATCATCGTTCCGGTTACGGCGATTCCATACGCGCCGGCCAGGTTCGACGACGATCCGAAGCCGAGCACGAGGGCGACGACCGCCACGAACAGCGCGCTGTTGATGGCGGGGCTGTACACTTGGCCGATCTTCTGGCCCGAGGTGTGGCGGAAGATGAGGCGCGGCACGAAGCCGCGCTGCATCGCCTGGCGAGTGATCGAGAAGACGCCGGAGATGACCGCCTGCGAGGCGATCACGGTCGCCAGCGTGGCGAGCAGCACGACGGGCAGCTGGGCCCACTCGGGCATGAGCAGGAAGAAGGGGTCGCTGACCGCGCTCGGTGACTCGAGGATGAGCGCCCCTTGGCCCATGTAGTTGAGCGTGAGCGCCGGGAACACGATCAGAAACCACGCGCGGCGGATGGGGGGGCGGCCGAAGTGGCCCATGTCCGCGTAGAGCGCCTCGGCGCCCGTGACCGTGAGCACGACCCCGCCCAGCGCGAGGAAGGCGACGCCGGGACTGTCGAGGAAGAACGCGACCGCGTAGGTCGGCGACAACGTGCTGAGGATGGACGGGTCGCCGAGCACCTTCACGAGGCCCGACACCGCCAGCACGCCGAACCACACGCACATCACCGGGCCGAAGAGGCTCCCGACTGCGCCGGTCCCGAAGCGCTGGATGCCGAAGAGGAGCGTCAGCACCACGAGCGTGATCGGAATGACGAGGCCGCCGAGCGACGGCGCCGCCACCTCGAGCCCCTCGACGGCGGAGAGCACGGAGATGGCCGGGGTGATCATCCCGTCGCCGTAGAAGAGCGCGGCCCCGAACACGCCGAGCGCGATCAGCGCGACCTTTCCCGACCGCTTCGACCCGATCCCCTGGACGAGGGCGATCAGGGCCATGATTCCGCCCTCTCCCTCGTTGTCGGCGCGCATGATGAACAAGAGGTACTTGATCGAGACGACGATCGTCACCGACCAGAAGACGAGCGAGATGACGCCGTACACGCCCGCCTGGTCCGGGCGGAGGCCCGCCGTCGAGAAGACCGCGTTGAGGGCGTAGAGGGGGCTCGTGCCGATGTCGCCGAAGACCACCCCGAGAGCGCCGAAGGTGAGGGCGGCCATGCCGGTCCTGCGGGCCGTCGAGCCCCCGTCGCCCCCATCGGCGGCGGGCGCGCCACCGTCGCCCGAGGAGAGCTCGGGGCCGCCGTCGGCTTGTGCGACCGGCGACCGGGAGGAGCGCTCCGCCCGCTCGGAGCCCGTTGCATCGGACACGAGTGGGGAGACTACTGACGTGGGCTCAGGGCGTGAGCGCGCGACGCCTCCGGCGGCCCGTCTTCGAACGAGACCATCCCCTACCCTGGCGGCCTTGGACTACTCGGTCGAGCTCGAGAGCGTCCCCGGGCGCGATCAGTCCGAAGAGGTGCTGACGGTCAGGTACGGCGACGGCCGCACCGAACGGATGCGACTCCACGAGTACGACCGCGTCTACTCGATCCCCGGGTTGTACGAGGAAGTGGTCCAGCGCAGGCTCGAGTGCGCATCTCCGGCGAAGATCGCGGAGGTCGTGGTCACGACGGTCGCCGCCGACGGCGACCCCGCCTCCGAGCTCCGCGTGTTCGATCTCGGTGCCGGCAACGGCGTGGTGGCGGAGGAGCTCGGCCGGCGCGAGGTGGGCACCCTCGTCGGTCTCGACAACGTGGCGGAGGCGCGCGATGCGGCGGAGCGAGACCGTCCCGGGCTCTACGCGGAGTACCTGGTCGGAGATCTCGACGACCACCCGCGTGTTCCCGCGGTCGTCGACGAGCACCGGCTCAACTGCCTCGTGGCGGTCGGTGCGCTCGGACTCGGCCACGTCACCGCGGCGAGCTTCGACGCGGCGTGGCGGCGTTTCCCGTCGGGCGCCTGGCTCGGCGTCACGGTCCCCGAGGACCTCGTTGCCGCCGGTTCGAGTGATTTCGGTGACTACCTGGAAAGCGAGACGACGGCCGGACGCCTTGAGGTGCTCGAGCGCGAGCGCTATCGGCACCGGCTCCTGATGGACGGATCCGAGGTGTTCTACGTCGCCATCGTCGGACGCAACCGCGGCTAGGCGCAGCCCTTCGCGCCCTCAGGCCGCCTCGCGCAGCCCCTCGAGCTCGCCGCTCTCGGCGAGCAGGCGCAGCGCCTGCTCCTCGACCTGGCGCGTGCGCTCGGCGTTCATGCCGAGCTCGGCGCCCGCCTCGCGGAGCGACTTCGGCTCCTCGCCGGCCAGTCCGAAGCGCAGCGTGACGACCTTGCGCTCGGCCTCCGGGAGCTGCCCGACCACCTGGCGCACCCGCTGGTCGCCCATGGAGGTGCCGACCTCGTCCTCGGGTTGGGGCCGATCGCTCGGAAGCAGCTCGCCGAGTGCCGTCTCGCCGTCCTCGCCGACCGGCTGGTCGAGGCTCGCCAGGCTGCGCGCGATCTCGCGGGCTTCGAGCACCTGCTCGACCGGCAGCTCGGCGGCCTCGGCGATCTCCTCGTCGGTGGCATCGCGCGATAGCTTCGCGGCGAGCTCCTGCTCGATCTTGCGGACCTTGCGCTCGCGCTGTCCGATGTGAACCGGCACGCGGATCGTCCGGCTCGAGTTCGCCAGCCCACGCTGGATCGATTGACGGATCCAGAGGGTTCCGTAGGTCGAGAACTTGAACCCGCGCCGCCAGTCGAACTTCTCGACGGCTCGGATCAGACCCAGCATGCCCTCCTGGATCAGGTCCCCCAGGGAGAGGCCCTGATGCTGGTAGCGACGCGCCTGCGAGATCACGAGTCGCAGGTTCGAGTTGATCATGCGGTCCTTGGCCTCGACGTCGCCGCGCTCGATCCGCTTGGCCAGCTCGACCTCCTCCGCCGCGGTCAGCAGCGGATAGCGACTCGCCTGACGGAAGAAGAGCTGCACGGAGTCGAGCGTGGGATCCGCGGTGGCGTGAGTCGCCGGCCCGCCCTCGGGACGGGCCTCCGACGACCCCGCGCCATGGGCGCGCCGGCGCCGACCCGGGCGCTTGGGGGTGGTGTCGATCACGGTGTCGTCATCGGTTGCCCGCTCGTTCTCCTTAACCGCGTGGTCACCGCGCAGCCGAGCGTTGCGGAGGGGGTTCATCTCAGTGGGTACAGCCAACTGGCATCCTAATCCTTCGAATGTTTGACGATGTTCGAATCGTAGCAAACCCCGCCCGGGTTCCCAGCCCGCCGCGTGGGTTGATCCGCCGCCTAGACCGCCTGGCGGTCGAGCCCAGAGAGGACGCAGCCCAGGAGGCCCGGAAAGCATGCTTCCAGATCTTCGGTGCGCAGCGAGACCAGACGCTGCGTGCCTTCGGCGCGAGTTGACGTGATTCCCGATTCGCGAAGCACCTTCAGGTGGTGGCTGAGCGTCGACTTCGACACTGGGGGCCCCAGGCAGCTACAGGCGAGCTCACTGCCTCCGTCGAGCGCGCGGACGATCTCGAGGCGGACCGGGTCGCTCAGGGCGTGTAGGACATTCGGCAGCTCGAGCTCTTGTGGTCGGGGATGGGAAGGCGTCCGCATTGGGGCGACGGGTCGTTCGAAGCTTTTCGAAAGATCAATGATAGTCACCCCTCGAATCACCGAGCCGACCTCGCCGCCCCGAGGCGCGCGGGCGGAGACGATAGCGCTCCTGCAAGACGGCGGCCGACGTCGATCCCCTTCGCGGCTCGGTGCTAGCGTGAAGCACGCAGGCAGCGTCGCTGCTTGCGAGGTTCCTCTTCCGTGCGCTCCAGCGATCCGGGTCAGTTGAATCTCCCGAATCGTCAGGCGGCTCTCGCATGCCGCCAGCTAGGAGTCACATGTCGTCCGAAGCATTCGCCGACCTCGGCGCGTCCCGGGCTGTGGTGTCCGCGCTCGAGGAGCGTGGCATCACCCGGGCCTTCCCGGTCCAGAGCCTCGTCGTCCCCGACGCCCTCGACGGCCTCGACGTGCTCGTCAAGTCGCCGACCGGGTCCGGCAAGACACTCGCCTTCGGCGTGCCGCTCGTCGACCGGATCGACGCCGAGGACCCGCGCCCGAGCGCACTCGTGCTCGTCCCCACCCGGGAGCTCGCCGGCCAGATCGTCGAGGAGATCCGTCCCCTCGCCCATGCCCGAGCACTGTCGGTCACGGCCGTGTACGGCGGGGCCGGCATCGAGCGACAGATCAAGCTCGCGCGGCGCGCCCACATCCTGATCGCGACCCCGGGCCGCCTCGAGGACCTCGTCGCCCGGCGAGCCGTCAACCTCGAGCGGGTGCGGATCCTGGTGCTCGACGAGGCCGACCGCATGCTCGACATGGGCTTCCGGCCGGCCGTCGACCGGATCGTCGCCCGCGTCTCGCCGAAGCGCCAGACGCTCTTCTTCTCGGCCACCCTGGACGCGCCTGTCCATCGCGTCGCGCGCGTCTACACGAGCGACGCCCGGATCTACGAGCACGCGCATGCGCAGGAACGGCGCGGCGACGTCCAGCACCGGTTCGTGTCGGTCACGGCCGACTCGAAGTTCGACGCGCTCGTGCACGAGCTGCGCGCCGACGACCGCGGGCTGACGCTCGTCTTCGTACGCACCAAGCGCGGGGCCGACCGCCTCGTCAAGCGCCTCCGGACCCAGGACATCGAGGTGCTCGCCATGCACGGAGACAAGTCGCAGGCCCAGCGCGAGAAGGCCCTCGCCCGCTTCGGGTCCGGCGGAGTCGACACGCTCGTCGCGACCGACGTGGCCTCCCGCGGCCTCGACGTGGACGACATCACCCACGTGATCAACTTCGACGCTCCGGCCGACCGGGACGGCTACGTCCATCGCGTCGGCCGGACGGGCCGGGCGGGGCGCCGGGGGGTCGGCGTGACGCTGGTCGCTCCCGAGCAGGCCGCCGACGTGCGCCGGATCGCGACCGACCTGTCGCTGCAGGGTGAGCTCGCGCGGTTCGAGTCGGGCAAGGTCGCGACGCTCGTCGCCACCGACGTCGCCGCGCGCGGCCTCGACGTGGACGACATCACCCACGTGATCAACTTCGATCCGCCGAAGGTCGACAACGACTACGTCCACCGCGTCGGCCGGACGGGTCGCGCCGGCCGGAGCGGCAACGGCGTGACCCTCGTGCTCCCCGAGCAGCGGACCGACGTCGGCCGGCTCGCCGACCGCCTCGGGCACGGCGAGCGATTCGCCGCGTCGGGCATGACGGTCGTGCAGAAGCAGCAGGCGGGCCCGTCGGCC
>JACCUC010000082.1 GCA_013812065.1 Thermoleophilaceae bacterium
GTCTCCGCGGCCTCGAGGGCCTCGTGTACGGTGATGCCACAGGCGACGATGGCCACCTGGTCCTCGTCGGACTGCCGGACCACGTGGCTGCCGCCGATCTCGAAGCGCTCGTCGGCCGAGTAGATCACGGGCAGCCCGGATCGCAGAGTCCGTAGGTAGCTGATCCCCGGACGGTCGGCCATCTGCCAGACGAGCTGCGCGGTCTGGTTGCCGTCGCACGGATGGAGGACAGTGCTCCCGTGCACGGCGCGGAACATGGCGAGGTCCTCGAGGCCCATCTGGGAGGGGCCGTCCTCGCCGATGGAGACCCCGGCGTGGGAGCCAACCAGGTTCATGTCGGCCTGGCTGATGGCGGCCATGCGAATGAAGTCGTAGGCCCGGGTGAGGAAGGCGGCGAAGGTCGAGACGTAGGGCACCCAGCCTCGTATCTGCACGCCCACGGCCGCGGCCACCATGAGCTGCTCGGCGATGTACATCTCGAAGTAGCGCTCGGGGTGGGCCACGGTGAAGAGCTGGGAGTTGGTCGAGTTCGAGATCTCGGCGTCGAGCGACACCACGTCGCCTCGCGCGCTGCCCAGGGCGACCATGGCCTGCCCGAAGGCCTTGCGCGTGGCGACCTCCTCGCCGACCTCGAACTCGGGAATATCCGCCCCGGCGACCTCGAACTCGTGCGGCGCCTGGTCGGTGACGGGCATGGACGTCTCGACCTTGACGTCGTCGCGGGCACCGCCCAGCTCCTCGATGGCCGTCTCGGCGTCCTGGACGGGCTTGCCGTGGACCTCGTTGCGGTCCTCGACCTCGGTGACGCCCTTGCCCTTCAGCGTCTTGGCGACGATCAAGGTGGGCTGGCCGGGCATGCCCACCGCCTCGGCGTAGGCGTTGTCGATGGCCTCGAGGTCGTGGCCGTCGACCGTGATGACGTGCCAGCCGAGGGCCTTCGCGGGCCCCGCGAACGCATCGAGGTCCCACTGATGCATGGTGAAGCCGCGCTGGCCGAGCCGGTTGACGTCGACGATGGCGGTCAGATTGTCGAGACCCAGGTGACCGGCGTGCTCGAGCGCCTCCCACATCGATCCCTCGGTCATCTCGCTATCGCCGCACAGCACCCACGTCCGGTACGGCAGGTGGTCCAGCCTCTTGGCGGCGAGCGCCAAGCCCACCCCGACGGGAAGCCCCTGGCCCAGGGCGCCGGTGGCCACCTTGACCCACGGGAGGCTAGGGGTCGGATGGCCCTGCAGGCGGCTTGCGGTCGTGCGGTAGGTGAGGAGCTCCTCGTCCGAGACGAGCCCGAGCGCCTTGTACATGGAGTAGAGAAGGGGAGAGGCGTGGCCCTTCGAGAAGATCAGATAGTCGTTGTTGGGGTTGTCGGGCTCGTCGAAGTCGCAGTGCAGGTGGTTCGAGACCAGCACCGCCATGAGGTCGGCGGCCGAGAGCGAGGAGGTGGGGTGCCCGGACTGTGCTGCGTCGCTGGTCCGGATCGAGTCCACGCGGAGCTGCTGCGCGAGCTCTCGCCATTGCTCGTGGTCATTCATGGATGAGGCCTCCCTCTGGGTTGCGCGGCTCGCCGCCCCGACCCGCTCATTCTACGACTCCCGCGAGGGAAGGCGCAACCGGCTTCAGCTCGAGGACGACGTCGCCACCTCGTCACCTTCGGTGCGCGCGTCGTCGCCGCCGAGCGCGACGGTCGCCCTGGCCGTGACCAGTTGATAGAGGAGCAGGACCTGCAGGATCGCAAGCGACTGCGAGCGTTGCTCGCCGCCTCCGGTCTCGATCACCCCAAGGTCCTCCGTGCGCAGGTGCTTTGCGAAGTGCATCCTTTCCCATACCGCCTCCTCGATCTCGCGCGCGCGCTCCATGTCGATGGCGCCGGAGATCCGCAGGGTGGACTCGCCGTCTCGCTGCTCTACCTGGATGTCGTCCCGTCCGCCCTCGACCAGTGGCGAGAGGTCTGGGTGGGGCAGGCCCTCCTTCAGGGTGAGCTCCGCATCGACCACGTCCGCGTCGTCGTCGGTCGGGCGGAAGGTGACGATCAGGTCGGCGTAGCGCCTCTGCGGGCGGATGAACTGCTCGGAGTCCGGCTCGCGCTTCTCGAGGTCCGCGAGGACCTCCTCCTCCGTATAGCCCCGCTTGGAGGAGTCTCGGTCGATCTTCCACTTGCGGCGCAGATCCTCGGGCGGAGCCAGGAAGACCCGCACGTCGTGCGCCTCGCGGAGCTCCTCGGTGTAGTAGCCGAGCAGACCCTCGACGATCGCGAAGGGCCTCGGTTCCACGTACTCGGGAGCGTCGAAGGTTCCGTTCGAGTGAACGTAGATCGGCTTGAGGAGCGGCTTCCCGTCGCTGAGGAGCTCGAGGTGCTGCGCCATGATGTCCACGTAGTTGCACTCCGGGTTGAGCGGCGTGATGCCGAGCTCCTTGCGCTGCTCGCGGTCGTACTTGTGGTAGTCGTCCGTGCCGATGTGGGCGACGTTGTCCTCGCCGAGGACGCGCACCAGCCCGTCGGTGATGGTCGTCTTGCCGGTCGCGGAGTCACCGACGACGCCTAGGATGACCGGACGTGGCATATCACTCCTCCTCGCTTCGGTCCTGGTTGTCAGCACGCCCGTTCGAGGGCGCCTCGTCCGGGGTGTCCCCGTCCGGTCCCGTCTCGGCACCGGCGTCCTGCTCGTCGGCGAAAACGGAGCTCTTGCGGATGTCGTCGCCCTCGATCGTTAGGAGCTCTTCTCGCGAGGGCGCCTCCTTCGCACCGAAGAGCCGGTTCGCCTGCCGCATGCGCGCGCGCTCGATGGCGTTGCGGATGCTCCGTCCGTTGGCGAAGCGGGGCTGCTCGACGCGCAGCTCGATGTACTCCCGAAACGCCTGCTCGCCCTCTTCGCTCAGCTCGTAGCCCTGCTGCTCGAGCATCATGTGGGCGATCTGCATCAACTCGTCCACCGTGTAGTCGGGGAAGGGGATGTGGTGCGCCACGCGCGAGCCCATCCCGGGATTGGCGCGGAAGAACTCCTCCATCGGCTCCTTGTAGCCGGCGAACACGACGACGAACTTGTCGCGGTCCTGCTCCATGGTCTGGAGCAGTACCTCGATCGCCTCCTGGCCGTAGTCGCGCTCGTTGTCGGGCCGGTGCAGGTAGTAGGCCTCGTCGATGAAGAGAACTCCGCCGTAGGCGGTCTCGACCACCTCCTTGGTCTTCGGGGCGGTGTGGCCGACGTACTGGCCGACGAGCTCGTCGCGGGTGACCGTGACCAGGTGGCCCTCCTCGACGTAGCCGAGCCGGTGGAAGATGTCGGCCATCTTGAGCGCAACCGCGGTCTTGCCCGTCCCGGGCCTCCCGGTGAAGCTCATGTGCAGCGTCGGCCGCTCCGAGGAGAGGTCGTTCTCCTCGCGGAGCCTGTCGATCACGAGCAGGGCGGCGATCTCCCGGATCCTCGTCTTCACCGAGTCCAGCCCGACGAACTCGCGATCCATCTCCTCGAGGACGTCGTTGACGGCCGCGCGGGCCGACTCGGTATCCGAGAACTGATCCGCGGCGCTTCCCCCGTTCTCGGAGCCCTGCTCTGACTCCGCGGCCTCCTCCAGCTCCTCGCTCGGGGGGAGCGGGGCCCCCATGGTGTCGAGCCGTTGGCTCATGCCTCTTCGCTCGACTCCGATTCTCCGCTCGGCTCAGGGTCGCCCCCGTCCTGCGTGCTCGGAGCGTCCCCCTCCGAGATCAGCCTCGCGGCGACGCCGGGAGTGCCCGTGGCGCCGTAGCGCCGGCCCGCCGGATCGTCGCTCGAGTAGGGATGGATCTGGTAGTCGATCACCCGGTCGCGCCTCTGCCGGCGCTCGAGCCGGAATCCGGGCTCC
>JACCUC010000237.1 GCA_013812065.1 Thermoleophilaceae bacterium
GTACCTTCTTCATGGCGGTTCCTCCTGTCCTCGATCGGACTTGGTTGACGCCCCGAACGCTCCCAGCGGGAGCGGACGAGGCGGGAGGACCGCCGTTCAAAGTTCTACGAGCTTCGGGACAACCTCCCGCCTCCCTCTTCCCGTCCCTCGGGTTTGATCGGAAGGCCGGCGGGAAGGACAGGCGAAGTAACCGACCGCGAAGAAGAGGAGCACCAATGCCCTGGCAAGAGCTCGAGCCCCGTCAGTTCCCCGCCTTCGACAAGGAGCTCGACGGCATCTCCAAGCAGACCATGGAGGACCACTACAAGCTCTATCAGGGCTACGTCAACAAGACGAACGAGTGTCGCAAGATCCTCAAGGAATTCGATTACTCGGAGATCGAGGGCAACCAGGTCTACTCGCCACTTCGCGCGGTCTCGGTCGACTACACCTTCGCCCTGCTCGGGTTCAAGAACCACGAGCTCTACTTCGGCCACCTGGGCGGCGACGGCGGCGAGCCCCAAGGCCGCTTCGCCGAGATGATCGGTGGGGAGTACCCCGGCGGCGTCGACATGTGGCAGCAGGCCGTCCGCAAGGGCGCCTCGGCCGCACGCGGGTGGGTGATGGTCGGCTACGACCTCAACGACGGCTCGCTGTTCAACTACATCATGGACACTCAGAACCTGTGGGCCGTCTACAACATGGTCCCCGTGCTCGCGATCGACGTCTACGAGCACGCCTACGCACGCGACTTCGGGTCGACCCCCGATGGGCGCAAGGAGTACGTCGAGGCCTTCTTCCGCAACCTCGACTGGGACCACGTGAACCGCCAGCTCGAGCAGGCCGAGGCCGCGGGTCGCGCGGCGAGCGACCCCGCGCTCCAGGAGTAGCTCGCGTCCGCAGGAGCGGGGCATCCGGCCTCACGGTCGGTTGTCCCCGCCTGCGAGCCCCATTCGCGGCGCGCACACTCTCGGCCGAGGGCGTAGGATGCCCCGCCCCATGACCGTCTTCGAGTGCGAGCCCAGCCGCCAGCCCGACCACATGCGTCTCTCCCTCTTCGGAGAGCTCGACATGGCGGGAGCACGGCACTTCGACGCGGCGCTGGACGAGCTCGAACGCGACCGTCCGCAGCGCATCGTGCTCGACCTGCGCGGCCTTACCTTCCTCGACTCGACCGGCCTGCGAGCGCTGCTCGGGGCGGACACCCGCGCCCGTGAAGCCGGTCGGCGGCTGACCATCCTCCAGGGGCCGGACGCGGTACGACGCGTGTTCGAGATCACGGGCCTCGAGGGACGGCTCGAGCTCGTGGACGACGAAGCTTCGCTCGCGTCTTAGCTGACGCCGCGCGCCAGCTCGAGCCAGACTCGGGTGCGTCCGTTGGCGTTGACTCCCCAGCGCGAGCTCATGCGCTCGACGAAGTGGAGCCCCCACCCCGAATCGTCGGGGGAATCGGGCGTGCGCGCGGCTGGAGCGAAGCCGCTGCCGCCGTCCTCGACGGCCAGGAGCACGCGGTCCGCATCCACGGACACCTCGAGCCGGACGTGCGCCTCCGGGACGGCCTCGGCGTGGCGGACGCTGTTGGTCACGAGCTCGGTCACGAGCAGGCGCATGTCCTCGAGAACCCGATCCTCGAGCTCGCCCTCGAGCTGCCCGAGGGCGTCACGCGCCTTGCCCGCGGCCTCGACATCGGGATCGAGGCGCAGACTGAGGCGCCGTGAGGCGCCGTTATCGGGCGCGGCGGCACCAGCCGCATGGTGATCCGCGCCCGCGGGAACGCTCCCGAGGCTCGGCACCCGCCCGCCGTACCCGCCGCTCCCCGTGATCATGGAGGCGGTCATTCGGGCAGTTGTTCCCCTTCGACGCCTCCGAACAATCATTTTCGAGCCGTTCCCCCGGCGCCCAGCTCGGTGGCCGCGGCCTCGCGATCGCCGCCGGAAGCGAGCCCCAGCAGCTCCTCGGCGATGCGCTCGGCGGCGTCGGGCCGCGCCAGGGCGCGCGCCGCCCGGGCCATCCCGCCGAGCCGTGCCGGGTCGGCGAGAAGATCCCTGACCTCGCGAGCCAGCCGATCGGCGTCGAGCTCCGAGTCGGCCACCACGGTCCCCGCGCCCCCCGCCGCCATCCAGCGCGCGTTGGCGCTCTGGTGGTCGCCGGTGGCGTGCGGGTACGGCACGAGCACGGCGGGAAGCCCGTACTGCGCCAGCTCGAACACCGACCCCCCGGC
>JACCUC010000327.1 GCA_013812065.1 Thermoleophilaceae bacterium
ACGATGTCGAGCTTGGTGACCGCGGCAGAGTGCTCGGTCACCGGGAAGATCACGCGATCGGGGCTGGTCACGCGCAACTCGCGCCCGCCGGCGTCGAGGATCGTGGAGTCGGAGGTCGCCATGCCCCCGGAGTTCTACGCCACGCGCCGGCCCTGGCGTGGCCGGCCCGCCGGCGAAGCCACTGCGCGGGTCGGGCACCGGTAGGCTCCTTCCCGTGGAGAGCCGAGCCCGTGACTCGAGCTCGCTCGCCCGGTTGCGGCGCGTCGGTCGCGAATGGCTGCGCGCGCTCGAGGTGGCGACGCGACCGGTCCCCCCCGATCTCGAGCGCGCGCTCGCTCGGCGCTGGGAGGAGCTGCCCAAGGCGGTCAGGACCCCGGCCCAGGCGATCGGGCGCCGGACGGCCGGCTGCGAGGGGACCCACGGCGTGTTCCCGCGCTGCGACTTCGCCTGCACGCCCTGCTACCACGGGCGCGAGGCCAACCGCGTGCGCACCGACGGGGCGCACACCGTCGCCGAGGTCGATCGCCAGATGGCCTACCTGCGCGACGCACGCGGTCCGGGCCAGAACGCTCAGCTGATCGGCGGCGAGGTCACCCTGCTCGGCCCCGAGGACCACGCCGCGGCGCTGCTCGCCATGCAGCGGCACGGGCGCAAGCCGATGAGCATGTCGCACGGCGACTTCGACTACGACTACCTATGGCGGCTCGCGGTCGGAGCGGACGGGCGCCCGCGCTTCGATCATCTCTCGTTCGCCGGCCACTTCGACTCGATGATGTTCGGTCGGCGCGGCGTGCGGCGAGTACGGCGCGAGGCCGATCTCCACCCCTATCGCGCGCGCTTCTGTGAGCACTTCCGGCGGCTCGAGCGCGAGACCGGGATCACCCACTACCTCGCACACAACATGACGGTCACGCCGGCCAACCTAGATCAGGTCGCGGAGGTGGTGCGCGACTGTCGCGACATGGGCTTTCGCATGTTCTCGTTCCAGCCCGCGGCCTTCATGGGGAATGCGAGCCGCTGGAAGCACGACTATCGCGAGGTGACGCCGGACGCCGTGTGGGCGGAGGTCGAGCGCGGAGCCGCCGCACGCCTGCCCTGCGACGTGTTCCAGATCGGCGACTCGCGCTGCAACCGCACGGCCTACGGCGCCTACGTGGGCAACCGCTGGATTCCCTTCCTCGACGACCGCGTGCCGGCCGACCTCGCCGCCCGCGACGCCTTCTTCGCGACGTTCGGAGGGATGGACTTCGACGCGTCCCCCGCTCTGCTGGCGGCACGCGTGGTCCGCGCCTTCGCGGCGCGGCCGGCCGGGCTGCACCATGGTGCCCGCTGGGGCCCGCGCTTCGTCCGGCGCGCCGGCGGACCCCGGGTGCTGCTTCGTGGCCGTCCGTCCCCGGTGACCTACGTCGTCCACAACTTCATGGACGCTCGGGTCGTTCGACCGGCCTGGGAGCTGCTCCAGCGGGGAGAGCTCGCGGAGGAACCGCGCGTGCGCGAGGCGCAGGAGCGGCTCCAGGCCTGTAGCTACGCGATGGCCCACCCCGATTCCGACGCGCTCGTACCCGCGTGTGCTCAGCACAGCGTGCTCGACCCACTCGAGAACGACTCGCTCCAGAGGCTGCTGCCGCGTGAGGAGCGTGGGAGCGAGGTCAGCTCGGGCGAACGCGCAGCGGGGGACTAGGCATCCGCTCGGCGCCCGCGCGCGAACCATCGACGCAAGCCCCCGACCGGACGCAGAGCATGGAACGCAGCGAGCCGCGCATCGCCATCCTCGGTGCCGGGCCGATCGGCCTCGAGGCCGCGCTGGCCGCGGCCGACCGCGGCCTCCCGTTCACGGTCTACGAGGGGGACGCGGAGGTCGGCGGTCACGTGCGCCGTTGGGGTCACGTGCGCACGTTCACCCCGTGGGACATGAACGTCTCCGACCGCGCGAGGCACGCGCTGGCGGCGTCGGACTTCGAAGCTCCGGGCGGCCCGGCGCTACCGACCGGGCACGAGCTCGTCGAGCGGCTGCTCGAGCCGATCGCCTCGCTCCCGGCGCTGGCCGGCCGGCTGCGGCTCGGAGCGCGCGTCGTCGCCGTCGGCCGCGAGGGCCTGCTCAAGCACGAGGAGATCGGCTCCGACGGACGCTCCCGGCGGCCGTTCCGCCTACTCGTCGCGGATCGCGACGGCGAGGAGCGGGTCGAGCACGCCGACGTCGTGATCGACTGCACCGGCACGTACGGGAACCCGAACCGCCTGGGGGACGGAGGCATATCCGCCGCCGGAGAGGCGGCCTTCGATGATCGCATCGTGCGCTCGCTGCCCGATGTCACGCGCGAGGCCCCCGAGTGGGCCGGCCGGACGATCCTGCTCACGGGCGCGGGGCACTCCGCCCAGACCGCGGCCCGCGAGCTCGCGGCCCTTGCGCGCGGCGCCGCGGGGACGCACGTCGTCTGGGCGGTGCGCAGTCCGGCACCGACGTGGGGCGCGGTCGCCGGCGACCCGCTCCCGGAGCGTGCGGCGCTCAACGTTTCCGCCCGCGAGCTTGCGACCGGTGCCTCCGGCGCGGTCGAATTGCGCCCCGGGGCCGTCACCGAGGCGCTCGCGGGTCGCGACGGGCGCATCGTCGCCACGCTGCGCAACGGCGACGCCGAGGAGGTCGAGGTCGACCGCGTCCTCGCGCTGAACGGCGGGGTCGGCGACGCGTCGCTCTACCGCCAGCTCCAGGTGCACGAGTGCTACGCGACCTGCGGCCCGATCAAGCTCGCCGCGGCGCTGCTCAGCGAGTCCGGCGGCGGTGACTGCCTGGCCCAGGCAGGTCACGGACCCGAGACGCTCGTCAACCCCGAGCCGGGGTTCTTCATCCTCGGCAGCAAGTCATACGGTCGCAACAGCCAGTTCCTCCTGCGCGTCGGCTGGGAGCAGGTCGACCAGGTCTTCTCGCTGATCGCGGGGGACTCCGCCGCGGGCTGAGCGGCTTGGGCTAGCGCCCCCGCTCGAGCGCTCGCAGGAGGGCCAGCGCGGGACGGGTCACTCGACGGACGCGGTCGTTGAAGAACCGCGCGCGGAGGTGCTCGTCGGCCGCACGGGCGGGGCCCTCGGCGAAGGTCGGGTAAGCGTGCACGCTGCGCGAGACGTCCGCCAGCTTGCCACCCGACTCCAGCCGGGCGGCGAGCTCGGCGATCGCCTCACCGCCGGCGGGCGCGGCCACCGTGGCGCCGACCAGGCGCCCGCGCGGGCCGGCGATGAGCTTCGCGAAGCCGTGGGTCCGCCCGGCAGTGATCGCGCGGTCGAGCTGTTCGTAGGAGTAGCGCTCGACGGTGACCCGGTCGCCGAAGCGCTCGCGTGCCTGGGCCTCGGTGAGGCCCACGCGCGCGACCTCGGGGTCGGTGAAGGTCACCCAGGGCACAGCGTCGGGGCGGAACCTCTGGCGCCCGTGGAAGAGCGCGTTGGCCACGACGAGGCGCCCGTGGTGGCCGGCGACGTGCGTGAAGGGCAGGGTGGCGGTGACGTCGCCCCCCGCGAAGATGCCGCGGGCGCTCGTGCGAAGTGTGTCGTCGACCTCCACGGCGCCGTGGAGGTCCGTCTCGACCCCTACGGTCTCGAGACCGAGGCCGGCGGTGACCGGCCGGCGCCCGGCGGCGACGAGGACGCGGTCGAAGGGCAGCCGCTGCTCGGCGCCTGCACGCCGGATCAGCAGGCTCGGCCCGTCGTCGCCCTTCTCCACCCGCACGGCCTCGGCCTCGAGTCGCAGCTCGACCCCCTCGTCCGCGAGACGGCCCGCCAGCAGGGCCTGGGCCTCGGGCTCCTCCTTGCCGAGCAGGCTCCGCGCCTGCTCGACGAGCGTGACGCGGGTGCCGAGCCGGGCGAAGGCCTGCCCGAGCTCGCAGCCGAGCGGCCCGCCGCCCAGGACCAGCAGTCGCTGCGGCTGCTGCCGGAGGTCCCAGACCGATTCGTTGGTGAGCGGCTCGGCCTCGCTCAGCCCGTCGATGGCGGGCACGACCGGCTCGGAGCCGGTGGCGATCAGCGCGGTGCGAAAGCGCAGCTCCTGTGTGTCGATCGCGATCCGACCGGGGCCCACGAAGCGCGCCGAGCCTCGCATCACGTGCACGCCCTCGCCGCGCAGGCGGTCGATCGAGTCGTGCGGCGCGATCCGCTCGCGGGCACCGTGCACGTGGGCCATGACGCGAGCGAAGTCGACGGCGGGCTCCGCCGGCTCGAGGCCGACCGAGTCGGCGGTCCGCATGCGGTGGGCGAGCTCCGCGGCGGCGAGCAGGCTCTTGCTCGGGATGCAGCCCGTCCACAGGCAGTCGCCACCCGTCTGGGCACGCCGCTCGCAGAGGACGACGCGCGCGCCGAGGCCGGCGGCCCCGAACGCCGCGACGAGGGCGGCCGTGCCGCCTCCGACGATCGCGAGGTCATAGCGTCGCACGGCTGTGCTCAGTCTTCCGGCGGCGCGCTCTGGCGAGCGTCAGCGCGGCGGCGACGGAGCCGGTCGACGAGTGGCCCGGCCACGGCGAGGGCGACCACGAGGCCGACCGCCGCGAGGAACGCGGGCGACAGCGGGTCGTCGAGCGAGCCGCCGAGGGCGGCGTAGGCGAACGCGCCCGGGACGATTCCGAGTGCCGTGCCGAGCACGTAGTCGCGCCGCCTCACGCCCGTCACCCCCGCGGCGTAGTTGAGCGCGTTGAACGGGACCAGCGGGATGAGCCGGAGGTAGAGCACGGCGAGAAAGCCACGCCGCTCGAGCCAGCGGTCGACCGCGTCGGTACGCCGCCCGGCGATCCGCTCCACCTGCTCCCGGCCGAGGCGGCGCCCGATCGCGAAGGCCGCGGTCGCGCCGAGGGTCGCGCCGACCACGGTGAGCAGGGTGGCGAGCACCGGCCCGAAGAGGGCGCCACCGGCTGCGGTGATGAGCGCGCCGGGGAAGAGGAGCACGGTGAGGACGGCGTACAGCGCCACGTAGACGAGCGGGCCGGCGATGCCGCCCTCCTCGACGACGCGGCCGACGGCGCGCGGGCCGGGCCCGCCGATGAGGATCACTCCGGCCGAGGCGGCGACGAGGACGGCGGCGAAGAGCGCGAGCCGCAGCTGTGGAAAGTCCGCCTTCGGGCCCTCGCCGTCCGGCTCTGATCGAAGCGCCATCTCGACACAGGGTCGCACTCGCCGTCGCGGGCCCGACGACGATCGCCTCCCTGGCGGAGATCGCTCTTCGCGCGAGCCTGCGGGGCCTTGATAGCTTCACGCGCTCGTGCCGTTCGAAGTCGCCCGAGCACACCCATCGATGAGCGAGATCGAACCAGCAGAGCGGATACCGGCCGGTCTCGACGGCCACCCGCCGCGACGGAGCGTGTGAGCGTGGACGCCGGCCAAGCGGAGGTCGAGCCCGACTGCGTTGCCGAGCTTATGTCTAGCGGCGAGGCGCAGATCGTCGACGTGCGCAACGACGACGAGTACGACGCCGGCCACATCGGCGGGGCACGGCATGTCCGCTTCGATGAGCTCACCGCACGCGCCGGGGAGCTCGACCAGTCGCGCCCGGTCGTCTTCTACTGCCAGGCTGGAGGCCGCTCCGCGGCGGCCGCCCAGGCCTTCGCCGCCTCCGGTTGGGAGGCTCGGACCATGGCCGGAGGTCTCGTAGAGTGGGCCGAGCGCGGCCTCCCGCTCGAGCCCGAGGACGGCCGCGTGAAGCCGCCGAGCGGCCTGCCGGACGCCTAACTCCTCGAAAGCCGACCGGCTTTTGCTAGTTTTGGTTGCCTTCGGGCGCCTCCTGAGGCGCCGCAGCACGCTTTCGACGACAGGTAGGAGAACGGCGCGATGGAGCCCACGGCGGTTCAGGACCTGAAGAAGAAGGGCCGCAAGGGCTCGCTCGACAACCCGGAGGTCGTCGAGGACGTGCCCGGCCACGTGATCCCGATCCTCGAGCACGAGTTCGACGACTTCGACGTCGAGGCCGAGCGCTTCCTCGGCAACGACGTGACCGAGGACGAGTTCATCAAGTTCCGCCTCCGCCAGGGCGTCTACGGCCAGCGCCAGGCCGACGTGCAGATGATTCGCGTCAAGCTCCCCTTCGGCGGCGTGACCCCCGAGCAGATGGAGGCCTTCGCCGACGTCGTCGAGGAGTACGCGCCCCTGAACAAGGGCCACATCACCACGCGCCAGAACATCCAGATCCACCACGTGCCGCTGCGCGACGCCGCCAAGGCGATCCGCGAGCTCGGCGACGCGGGCCTCTCCTCACGCGAGGGCTGCGGCAACACCGTCCGCAACGTGACCGGCGACCCATGGGCGGGCATCTGCGAGGGCGAGCTCTTCGACCCGACGCCGTACACGGGCGCGTTCGTGCGCTACTTCGTCCGCCACGAGGTCTGCCAGCTCATGCCGCGCAAGGTCAAGACCGCGTTCACGGCCACCGACGAGGACCGTGCGATCACCGGCATCCACGACCTCGGCTACATCCCACGCGTCCGTGACGGCGTGCGCGGGTTCGAGATGCGGGTCGGCGGCGGCACCTCGATCATGCCGCGCGTCGCGCCGACGATCCACGACTTCGTGCGCGCCGACGACGGCGAGTACCTCAAGGTCACCGAGGCCGTGCTGCGGATCTTCGACCGCCAGGACTGGCTGCGGGAGAACCGCGCGCGGGCGCGGATCAAGGTCCTGATCGACAAGATCGGGCCGGAGGAGTTCCGCCGCCAGGTCGACGAGGAGCTCGAGGGCGACTGGGTCGCCCTGCGCGACTACTCGCTCGACGGGCGTCTGTTCGAGCACGACGAGGAGGCCAACGCGCCCGAGCCGGCGCTCGCGCCCGGGAGTCCCAACGGCGACAACCGCGAGCTCAACCGCTTCCTGGCCTCGAACGTCCGCGGGCAGCGCCAGGACGGCTTCTCCTCGGTCGAGGTCAAGGTCACCCGGGGCGACCTGACCCCCTACCAGTTCCGCGCCCTCGCCGACCTCATGCGCCAGTTCAGCGGCGGCTACGCGCGCACCACCGTGCATCAGAACCTCGTGCTGCGCTGGGTCCGCGACGAGTCGGTCTACGACCTGTGGCGAGGGCTCTTAGAGCTCGGCCTCGGCGGCGCGGGCGCCCACGAGGTCACCGACGTCGTGAGCTGCCCGGGGACCGACTCGTGCAAGCTCGGGATCACGAGCTCGATGGGGCTCAACCGCGCCGTGCAGGAGCGCCTCGAGCAGATGGAGATCGAGGACCCGCTGACCAAGCGCGTCCACATCAAGATGAGCGGCTGCCCGAACGGCTGCAGCCAGCATCACATCGCCGACATCGGCTTCTACGGGGCGTCGATGAAGGTCGGCGACAAGACGATCCCCGCGTACGTCGCCCACGTCGGCGGGCGCTACGAGGGCGGCGAGGTCGCGATGGGCCAGCGGCTCAAGGTGCGCCTGGCCGCCAAGCGCGTGCCCGACGCGATCGAGCGCTGGCTGCGGATGTACGAGGAGCAGCGCGAGGACGGCGAGGAGTTCCGCGACTTCGCCGGCCGCGTGGGCGGCGGCGAGCTCGAGGCCGCGGTCAAGGATCTGGCCATGCCCGTCGAGTTCAGCCTCGAGAACCTCCAGCTGTTCGTCGACTGGAACCGCGAGGAGCCCTTCAAGGTGATCCGCGGAGAAGGAGAGTGCGCCGTCTAGACGGCGCGTCGCCATGACCCTCGCCCCCGAAAGCGTCCCCACCGACCTCGAGGAGCTCTCCGCCGAGGAGGTGCTCGAGCACGCCGTCGAGCGCTTCGGCCAGGGACTGTACGTCGCCTGCTCCTTCCAGAAGGAGTCCTCGGTGATCATGCACATGTTGCTCGAGATCGAGCCCGACGCGCGCTTCTTCACGCTGGACACCGGGCTGCTGTTCCCCGAGACGTACGCGACCTGGGAGGCCCTCGAGCGACGCTTCGGGGTCGAGATCGACGTCTTCCAGGGGCCGACGGTGGCTCGCCAGGCCGCCCTCTACGGCGACGAGCTGTGGAAGCGCGACCCAGAGGCGTGCTGCGACCTGCGCAAGGTCTCGCCGCTCGAGCAGGCGCTAGCCGACGTCGACGCCTGGGTCAGCGGCCTGCGCCGCGAGCAGTCCCCGGGCCGCTCAAGGGCGCCGAAGCTGACCTGGGACGACCGCCGCGGGATCCACAAGGTCAACCCGCTCGCCGACTGGTCCGAGCGCGACGTGTGGCGCTACATCCACCGCTACGAGCTGCCCTACAACCCTTTGCACGACCGGGGGTACGGCTCGGTGGGGTGTACGCACTGCACGAAGCCGGGCGCTGGGCGCGAGGGGCGCTGGGCGGAATCGGAGCGGACGGAGTGCGGGATCCACTGAGGTAGGGGCGGGAGCCCGACGCCTCCGCTCAAGCTCGAGGTCGCGCGACCCACGGGCGCCAGCCACGACGCGCCGCTCGCCATCTTCGCGATGCGCGACCATATCGACATGACGAAGGTCGACGAGCGAGCGATCGTGCCGTGCCTCGACGCGACCGCGAAGCAGCGGCTCGCCGCTGCCCTCGACCGAGAGGGAGTTGCCGCCGCGAGTCTCATCGGCTCTCAGGCGAGAGGAGAGGCGGGGCCGCTTTCGGACATCGACGTCGGCGTCTGGCTCCAACCAAGCCTTCCCGCCGATGACCGTCCGGAGCTCAGACTCGAGTTGGCCGGCGCTGCCGTCCGCGCGCTGGGCACGGGAGAGATAGATGTGGTCGTTCTCAACGGCGCGCCCGCGCTGCTGCGTCACCGGGCGATGAGAGATGGAGAGCGCATCCTCGAGCGCGACCGTGCGGCCCGGGTCCGTCTCGAGACCCGGGCGCTGCTCGAGTATCTCGATACGGCGCCTCTCCGAGCGACCCTTGCCGAGGGCCGTCGGCGACGTCTTGCCGAGGGGCGCTTTGGTCGACGGTGAGCGCCTCGGGGCTCGCCTCGACCGCCTCGAGCACCTGATCGAGCGGCTCGAGGAAGTCCGCGCGGAGGGGCTTGAGTCGTACCTCGAAGACGAGGACCTGCGCGCGAAGGCCGAGCGTTGGCTTCAGCTCGCAATTCAGATCTGCATAGACGTGGGCGCGCAGTTCCTGAGCGAGGTATCGGCGCGTCCTCCATCCGACTATGCCGGTGTCTTCACGGCCCTCGCGGGGGCCGGAGTGCTCGGCAGGGATCACGCCGAGCGGCTCGCGGACGCGGCCGGCCAGCGCAACCTGCTCGTCCACGCCTACCTCGAGATCGACGACCGCGCGATCTTCGCGTCGCTGTCGCGCCTCGACGACCTGCGGAGCTTCGCGCGCGTGGCGCAGCGTGCAGCGGACGAGGGGTAGCGAGGCCCCGCTTGGAGGAGCTCGGGCTGCGGGCGAGCTGCCCGACGCCGGCTGCGGGGAACCCGCTGGCGCGGGACCACGCGCCTGGCCATAATGCTCGGGACGGAAAGCGGCTACGCGACAGGTCTGCCAGAGGGCGCCGAGGCCAGAACCAGGAGCACCACCATGCGCATGATCTTCGTGAACCTGCCGGTCAAGGACCTGGAGGCCTCCAGGGGGTTCTTCGGCGAGCTCGGTTTCGAGTTCAACCCCGACTTCTCGGATGACAACGCCGCGTGCATGATCGTCGACGAGAACATCTTCGTAATGCTCATCGTCGAGGACCGATTCCGGGACTTCATTAACGACGAGATCGCCGACGCCACGAGGACGACAGAGGCGATCACCGCCCTGTCGGCCGACAGCAGGGAGCAGGTCGACGAGATCGTCGAGAAGGCCATCGCCGCGGGCGGGAAGCGCTGGAAGCCGGCCATGGACGAGGGCCCCATGTACGGCGGGAGCTTCCAGGACCTAGACGGTCACGTCTGGGAGTTGATGCACATGGACCAGTAGGAGGACGGCGAGTACGATCCGCGCATGATCAACGCACTCGACTTCATCGGCATCCCGTCGCAGGACGCCGAACGCTCACGCGGCTTCTACGTCGACACGCTCGGGCTGCGCCCGGACGAGCACTCACGCTTCGAATTCTGGGTCGGGGAGACCTGCTTCGGCATCTGGGAGCCCGAGAAGTTCGGCATGGAGTTCGCACCACAGAAGAACGCTCATCCCGCCCTGCACGTCGAGGACATGGCCGCGACGCGCGCGGAGCTCGAGGGCAAGGGCGTCGTCTTCGCCGGCGAAACGATGGACACCGGCGTCTGCCATATGGCGTTCTTCAAGGACCCCGACGGGAACGACCTCATGCTGCACCACCGGTACGCGTCCTACGGTTGAGGGAGCTGCGCGGCTTCGGAGTAAGGCGGCTCACTGATCTGTAGACCTCTCCACGCGGCGCTGCGCTGAGCACGAGTACCACGAGCTCGGCGTCGCGGACGTCGTACACGATCCGGTAGCCGCCGACCCGAAGCCGCCATGCCGGGGGTTCCACGCCGGCAAGCTTGCGCGCCCCCTCCGGGCGCGGATTTGCGGCCAGCGCCGTTATCGCGGTGACGATTCGCCGGTAGGCGCTCGGATCGCCGCGACGCACGCGGCGCAGGCTCCGCTCAGCTTGTCGCGCGAGCCGGACCTCGTACATCGGTATCGATCGCCGCGAGCGCGGTTTCGACCGGACGGCCATCGTCTCCCGCAAGCCGTGCCTCGGCGACCGCGAGCGCGTCCTGGAGGTCCTCGATTCGCTCCTGTAGCTCGTTCCACCGCTCGACCGAGATCGCCACGGCCAAGGGGCGGCCGCGATCGGTGACGACGAGCGTGTCCTGTTCGAGCTGAGCGAGCTCGTCGCGAATCCGGTCTCGTAGCTCTGTCTTGGGGACCAGTCGGGTGGCCATTCGGAAACAATCGTACGTTTCGGCGTACGGTCTGTCAAGCGTCGAGTTCCGGGGAAGCCTTCACAACTAAGGTGAAGCCAATGCCCAAGATCTCCTCCAAGCACCAAGTCACGCTTCCGGTCGAGAGCCTCGAGCAGGCCGGCTTGCACGCCGGCGACGACGTCGCTATCCACGCGGAGGGACCCGACCGGATCGTGATCAGGCGAGGGCCCAGCGACCCTGCTGAAGCGCTGGGCGTATTCGATGGTCTCTACGAGCCCGGGTACTTGGAGCAACGTCGCGCCGGCGAGCGGGCTTGAGCGCCTGCGTGCTCGACACCGACGCCGTGATCGCGACGCTCGACCGACGCGACGCTCACCACTCCGACGCTTCGCTTCCGGTCTCGGCGATGATCGACGGTCGTGTCGAGCTGCTGATCTCGACTGTCGACTAAGCAGAGGCGCTCGTCAGGCCGGCTGAGGACGAGGAGAGGCTGCGGGCGGCGGTGTAGATGCCATCGCGGCGTTCGACCGTCATCGGCTCGGCGGCCAGCGACGCACTTCTTCAGCCAACGCCGACCGTCGGACCCGCCGGTGGCCGGCCCTCACGAGGCGGA
>JACCUC010000003.1 GCA_013812065.1 Thermoleophilaceae bacterium
CTTCGTCGCCTCGCTCGAGGGCTTGGGGCCCGAGGAGCGGGCTCGGCGCGTGCGGGCTCGCCAGGACGACGCCGCCGAGCGAGCCATGCGCGCCGAGCCGCTCGTGCGGCTCACCGCCCTCAAGCGCCTGGCGGCGCTCGGCAAGCTGCGAGCGGCCGTGGACTGGATCCGCGCGTTCCTCGAGTCGGACGAGAAGCTCGTGGTGTTCGCCCACCACCGCGAGGTCCTGGACGGGCTCCTGGCCGCGTTCCCGGACGCCGCGCACGTACTCGGCGGCGACCAGCTCGCCGACCGCCAGGCGGCGGTCGAGCGCTTCCAGGCCGACGCCGCCTGCCGGCTGATGCTGTGCTCGCAGCAGGCCGGCGGGTTCGGCCTCACGCTCACCGCCGCCTCGAACGTCGCCTTCCTCGAGCTCGGCTGGAACCCGGCGGTGCACGACCAAGCCGAGGACCGCTGCCATCGCATCGGCCAGAGCCGTCAGGTCAGCGTCTGGTACCTGCTGGCCGCCGCAACGGTCGACGAGCCGATCGCCGAGCTGATCGAGCACAAGCGGGCAGTGGTCGCGGCGGCCGCCGACGGCGAGACGATGGCCGAGCGCGCGTCCGTGCTGGGTGATCTGGTCGAGACGCTGGTCGCGGGGGGAGCCTCGGCGCGCGCGGAGACGATGGAGGCGGCCTGAGAACAGTCGACGAGGGCGTTTCGGCGTACTAGCCGGCGCGGAGTGACGCGCTCGCTCGCCTCGGCGGGTCCGCCACCCGCTCTCCCTCATTGGCGTCTACCGCTCGGCCGACGGCCTCGAGTAGTGGCTTCGCGTCCGTCTCCCAGGTCATCCGGGTAGAGGCTCGCTGGAGGGGCGGATAGAACGAGGCATCCGTCCGAGACCGGCGGGGCGCGGGCTACGCGGGGCCCTCGCCTGCTCGACCGGCTCCTGTCCCGGCACCGACCGGGGGCCGCCGGACCGCCCGTACTCGTCTCCGGCGATCGCGATCAAGCAGGCGCTCGTCTCGCTCGAGAGAATCAGGAGGGGACCCGGTGACACGCGTGGCCCCCTGATCCTCAGCGAGCCGAATGGTGAGACGTGGGAGGTCGACGACATCAGCGAGATGCGTCAGGCGCTCGGCCGCAGGGCAACTGAGCTGGGTCTTCCGCCGGTGACCTTGACGCTCGTCGCCGAGAGCGAGCGAGACGCGATCGATGCCTTCGCGCAGTAACGCGCGTGCCGGGTGGACGGACCCCCTCATCGGTCCACCCGCAAAGAGAGTCGGTGGTCGGTACGAGCTTGCGTCGTATGGAGTGGACCGCGGCCTGCGGAGCGAGCCGGCGGAACGCCCGATCGGCTTCGCGGCCGCGAGCAGTAGCGACTCTCAGCTGCGGGCACGACTGCCGGCGTCGAGTCTACGTTCCGCTCTCGCCGGGCGTGAGGGGCAGCCGGGTTTGGCGGCCGGGTGGCACGCTGCCGACCGCGAGGCCGACTACTCTCTAGCACGTGACCGACGAAGAACAGACTGCGCCACTCGCCGAGTTCGCCGAGTCGTACTCGGACGAAGCGGTCGCGGTGAAAAGGGCGCTCGTGTCACTGGACGAGAACCAGGAGGGTGAGCCGGTCACCCGCATCCTCCTTCTGCTTGAAGACCCTCGCGGCGATACCTGGGGGGTCGACCACATCCGCGGCTTGCGTCAGGCGCTCGGTCGGAAGGCGACTGCTCTCGAGCTTCCCCCGTGACGCTGACGCTGGTTGCGGAGAGTGAGCGAGAAGCGGTAGACGCCTTCGCGCGGTAGGGAGCGTGCCTGCTTATCCGATCGAGCCAGACAAGTTGCTTGACGCGGCAGACCGCTTGGCTCCGGCGAGCGTCGGGCGCGGACGGCCGCCCTACACCGCCCACCGTCGTGCTGTGTCGACTGCCTACTACGCAGCCTTCCACGCGCTCACCAGCCGGGTGGCGGCACTCGTGTTTCCAGACGCGGACGCGGCGGTACGCCAACGTGTTCGCCGCTGGATCGCTCACGCTGATATCGCGACCGTCTGCCGATGGGTGAGCGGGCTACACGGGACGGGGAGCTATGGCGTGCCGCCTCACATCCGTACATTGCTCGCTCCCCGAGGGAATGCGTCGAACATCGACGCACACACTGTCGCCATCGCGGACAGCTTCCTCGAGCTGTACGAGAAGCGCATGGAAGCGGACTACGACCTGAGGCTGTCTTCACCCGGAGCGATACGCGGGAAGCGATCGACTTGGCTCGTGATGCCGTCTCGAGCGTGGAGGCCGCGGGCTCGAACGAGGCCAACGTCTTCTTCGGCCTGATCGCGATGCAGGCGCAGGTGCGTCCGCGCTAGGAGCCTCCTCCGGTGGTGGGTCAGATTCCGGCGGTTAGCGCCGAGTCGAGTGACCGTGTCGACACAGAGATTGACCCAAACGGGAACCGCGTAACGTGCTCGATGTCCACCGAGCCGAACGAGGCGACGGCCTACTCGACGCTCTGCGCTTGCTTCTGCTCGAGCCTCTGCCCGACCCGTTCGCGCGGGAGGTCATCGCCGTGCACACCCGCGGGATGGAGCGCTGGCTCACCCAGCGCATGTCGGCCCACCTCGGCGCCACGCCCGGAGGCTCCGACGGCGTGTGCGCCAACGTCGAGTTCCCCTCGCCGCGCCGGGTGGTCGGCTACGCAGTCGCGGCGGCGTCCGGAATCGAGCCCGAAACCGATCCGTGGCTTCCCGAACGGGCGGTCTGGCCTTTACTCGAGGTCGACGAAGCCTTGGCCGAACCGTGGCTGGCGAGCCTCGCAGCGCATCTGGACGGGACCGCGGACGAGCCCGGTCCAGCACGTCGGGCACGCCGGTTCACGAGCGTCAGGCACCTCGCCGACCTGTTCGACCGCTACGCCCTGCACCGCCCTGAGATGGTCCGCGCCTGGGCGCGCGGCAACGACACCGACGGCGCCGGCCGGAATTTGCCTCCCGACACCTCCTGGCAGGCGACGCTCTGGCGGCGGCTGCACGATCGAATCGCGGACCCGGGTCCGGCCGAGCGGCTCGAGGACGCCTGTGCTCGGCTGCGCGAAGACCCCTCGCTTGTCGACCTGCCGCCCCGCGTATCGCTCTTCGGCCTGACCCGCCTCCCGGCCGGCCACCTCGCCGTGCTCCGCGCGCTCGCCGCCGGCCGCGACGTCCACCTCTTCCTCCTCCACCCGTCTCCGGCGCTGTGGGAGCGCGTCGCCCATGCCACGGAGCGCCGACCGCCGATCACCCGACGCAGCAAAGACGCGACCGCCACTCTCCCGGCCAACCGCTTCCTCGCCTCCTGGGGACACGACGCGCGCGAGCTCCAGCTCGTGCTCGCCTCGGTCGAGGAGCACGTTGACCACCACCACCCGGTCGAATCCGACGCCGACACGCTGCTCGCACGGATCCAGGCCGACGTACGGGGCGACCGATCCCCGCCAGGCGCCCCGCTCCCCGGCCACGATGACGCCCGCCCCGCGCTCGATCCCACAGACCGCAGCGTCCAGGTTCACGCCTGCCACGGCCGCGCGCGTCAGGTCGAGGTCCTCCGCGACGAGATCCTGCACGTGCTCGAGGACGACCCGAGCCTCGAGCCGCGCGACGTGATCGTCATGTGCCCAGACATCGAGACCTTCGCGCCGCTGATCCAGGCCACGTTCGGGGCAGGGGAGGTGTCCTCCGACGGCGACGACGAAGAGCTCGACTCGCTGCTGGCCGGCGTCCGCCCGCCCGATCTACGGGTCAGGCTGGCTGATCGGTCGGTCCGCCAGACCAATCCCGTCCTCGGGGTCGTGGCTCGCCTGATCGAGCTCGCCGAGGAGCGGCTGACCGCCTCGCAGGTGCTCGACCTGGCCGACCGCGAGCCCGTGCGCCGGCGGTTTCACTTCGACGACGACGACCTCGCCCGCATGGAGGAGTGGGTCGCGGCGAGCGGCATTCGCTGGGGCCTCGACGCCGAGCACCGCGAGCCCTTCAAGCTCGGCGCGCTCGCGGCGAACACCTGGCGGGCGGGGCTCGACCGGGTGCTCGTCGGCGTCACGATGACCGAGGGCGAGCCGCGGTTGTTCGAGGGTGTTCTGCCGCTCGACGACGTCGACAGCGGGGCGATCGAGCTCGCCGGACGCTTCGCGGAGCTCGTCGACCGGCTGCGGACAGCACTCGACGCGCTGAACGAGCCGAAGACGATCGACGCCTGGGCCGCGGCGATCGCCGGCGCCGCCGACGGGCTCGCGGCGACGACCGAGCGCGACGCCTGGCAGAGCTCCGAGCTCCAGCGCCTCCTGGACGACGTCGTCGCCGAGGCCACGGTCGACGGGACGGTGCACCCGTCGCCTCTCGCGCTCCCCGAGGTCCGCGCCCTGCTCGCCGAGCGCCTCCAGGGCCGACCCACGCGAGCGAACTTCCGCACCGGCCACCTGACGATCTGCACGCTGATGCCGATGCGCTCGGTGCCCCACCGGGTCGTCTGCCTGCTCGGGCTCGACGACGGAGCGTTCCCGCGCAGCGCCCCTCGCGACGGGGACGACCTCATGCTCGCCGACCCCCACGTCGGCGACCGCGACGCTCGGACCGAGGATCGCCAGCTGCTGCTCGACGCACTACTGGCCGCCACCGACCGCCTCGTCATCACCTACACCGGCAACGACGAGCGGACGAACGCCCCCCAGCCGCCGGCCGTGCCCGTCGGCGAGCTCCTCGACATGGTCGACCGTACGGTTCGCACCGACGACCGCGACGCCCGAGAACGCGTGGTGGTCCGCCACCCGCTCCAGCCGTTCGATCCCAAGCACTTCACCGCTGGGGAGCTCCTGCCCGAACGGGCGTGGAGCTTCGACCGGGTCATGCTGGCGGGCGCACGGGCCCTGAACGGAGAGCGGACCGAGCCTGGCCCTTTCCTTGCCGCACCGCTGCCGGGCGCCGCGGCGGCACTCGTCGAGGTCGAGGACCTCGTGCGCTTCCTTCAGCACCCCGTCCGGGCCTTCCTGCGCCAGCGGCTCGGCATCAGCGTTCGGGACTTCTCCGACGAGGTCGACGATGCCCTGCCGGTGGAGTTGGACGGCCTCGAGCAGTGGGACATCGGCCAGCGGCTGCTCGAGGTGCGGCTCGCCGGCACCGACCTCGACACCGCCTTCGCCGCCGAGCTCGCGCGCGGC
The DNA here is from genome assembly GCA_013812065.1 of Thermoleophilaceae bacterium. GTDB lineage: Bacteria > Actinomycetota > Thermoleophilia > Solirubrobacterales > Thermoleophilaceae > JACCUC01. The sequence goes on from JACCUC010000003.1 coordinate 5,158, forward strand.
ACGCTTCCACCCGGGAAGCTCGCCGGGCCCGTGATCGACCGTGTGCGGCCGATCGTGGAGGGGATCGCCGGGCACTCCGAGGCGCTGCTCGACGCCACCGCGCAGCCGGGCTCGGTCGACGTGAAGGTCGCCCTTAGCGACGGCCGGACGGTCAGCGGAACCGTGCCCGGCGTCTGCGGGGACCTGCTGCACACGGCGACGTACTCCCGTGTGAGCGCCAAGCACCGTCTGGCGATGTGGGTGCGATGGCTCGCTCTGACCGCGGCGTACCCGGAGCGGGCGTTCGCGGCGGGCGTGGTCGGGCGGGCAAGACAGGGGGCGAAGAAAGGCACCGAGGTGACGATCGTCAGGTTGCCGGCACTCGCGCCCGACGCGGGGCCCCGACTTGAGCTTGCCGTCGAACGGCTCGCTGCGCTTGTCGATCTCTACGACCGCGGGATGCGCGAGCCGCTCCCGCTCGCCTGTCTCTCCTCGGCGGCGTACGCGCACGCCAGGAAACCCGAGGCAGCCGGTCGCAAGGCGTGGGAGACCGAGTACGACTTCGACAAGGAAGACAAGGATCTCGAGCATCAGCTCGTCCTCGGCGGCGTGCGCACTTTCGCCGAGCTGCTCGAGGAGTCGCCGCGTCCGGACGAGGCCGGCGAGGGCTGGGACGCCACCGAGACGACTCGCTTCGGTCGCTACGCGCGACGCCTGTGGACCCCGGTGCTCGCGCACGAGGAGGTGAGCGACCACTGAGCACCTCCCACACCGACGCCCATCCGTTCGACCTCTGCGGTCCGCTTCCGACTGGCGTGACCGTGCTCGAGGCGAGCGCCGGGACGGGCAAGACGTTCACCATTGCGGGCCTGGCCGCGCGGTTCGTGGCCGAGGAAACGCGCCTCGACGAGCTGCTGCTGGTCACGTTCACCCGCATGGCCACGGGGGAGCTGCGCGAGCGCGTCCGGGAGCGGCTGGTCTCGGCGGAGCGTGGGCTCGACCTCGCGCTGGCGGGCGTCGCGCCCGGCGACTGCGACGAGGTCGTCAGACTGCTCGCGATCGGGTCCCCCGAGGAGGTCGGCGGGCGGCGCGATCGCCTCGCCCGCGCGCTCGCCGACTTCGATTCGGCCACGATCGCCACGACGCACGGCTTCTGCCAGGAGGTGCTCGGTGGACTGGGCATCGCCGGGGACCTCGAGGCCGACACCACGTTCGTCGAGGACATCGGCGATCTGATCGAGGAGGTCGTCGACGATCTCTACGTGCGGCGCTTCTACCCGCGTGACAAGCCGTCGTTCGGTCGCAAGCAGGCCATGCAGATCGCTCGCATGGCCGTGCACAACCCCGCGGCGCGGATCGAGCCCGAGGCGACGCCGCAAGACCCCTCGCCGTCCGCCATGCGCAGCCGGCTCGCGCACGCCGCTCGCGACGAGCTCGAGCGCCGCAAGCGCCGCGGGTCGATCATGACCTACGACGATCTGCTGACCCGGCTCGGCGAGACCATCAGCGGAGCCGGCGGCGCGGCGTGCGTCGACCGGCTGCGCGCGCGCTATCGCGTGGTCCTGGTCGACGAGTTTCAGGACACAGACCCCGTCCAGTGGGACATCGTGCGGAGTACGTTCGGCGAGGGAGGCGGAACGCTCGTCCTCATCGGTGATCCCAAGCAGGCGATCTATGCGTTTCGCGGCGCCGACGTCTACGCCTACCTCGATGCCGCGAAGGCCGCGGACGCGCGCGCGACGCTGGAGGTCAACTGGCGCAGCGACCAGGGGCTGATCGACGCCTACGACGCCCTGTTCGGCGGCTCGAGGCTCGGGCACGAGGGCATCGTCTACCGCCCGGTGCGCGCGGCGGACGCGAATCAGACGCCGCGCCTGACCGGTGCCCCGGTCCCGACGCCGCTGCGCGTGCGCGTGGTGTCCCGCGACGAGCCGTCGGTCGGGCTCACCCCACAGCGGTTCGCCCGCGCCGCCCCGGCTCGGCAACACGTCGCGGATGACCTCGCGGCCGATCTCGTCGCCCTGCTCTCGTCGCCCGCGTTTGTCGAGACACGGTCGAAGGAGGGCGAGGAGCTGGGTCGTGAGCGGATTCGGCCCGGACACGTCGCGGTGCTCGTGAGGACTCACAACAATGCGGAGCTGGTCCGTAACGCCCTCGACAAGGCGGACATTCCGGCCGTCATCAACGGGGCCGGAAGCGTTTTCGCGACCGAGCCTGCACGCCAGTGGCTTGCGCTGCTCGCCGCCCTCGAGCGCCCGGCGTCGCCGACCCGCGCCCACTCGGCCGCTCTGACGCCGTTTCTCGGGTGGACGCCCGAGCGCGTCGCTTCGGCCGGCGAGGACGACTGGGAGCGGCTCCATCAGCGGCTGCACCAGTGGGCGCGCGTGCTGCGCCTCAAGGGCGTCGCCTCCCTGACCGAGACGATCACCCTGATCGAGGGTCTCCCGGGGCGCGTCCTGAGCGCGGTCGACGGCGAACGGCGGCTCACCGACCTGCGCCACGTCGCTCAGCTTCTGCACGCGACGGCGACCACCGAGCAGATGGGACTCACGGCGATGACGGGCTGGCTGCGCCAGCGCATCGCCGAGGCGGACGAGGACAAGAGCAACGAGGAGCGCAGCCGCCGGCTCGAGTCGGACGCCGAGGCCGTCCAGGTCCTCACCATCCACCGCAGCAAGGGCCTCGAGTTCCCGGTCGTCTACTGCCCCTTCCTGTGGGAGGCGGGGTGGATCCCGCAGGGCGAGCCGGTCTTCTTCCATGACCCGGATGCGGGTGATGCGCGGACGATCGACGTCGGGCTGGAGGGGCACGAGTTCGAGGTTCACCGTGATCAGCACGAGATCGAGCAGCGCGGCGAGGATCTGCGGCTGGCCTACGTCGCCCTGACTCGCGCCCAGAACCAGGCAGTCGTGTGGTGGGCCGGATCGTGGGACGGTCGCAACTCGCCACTCAGCCGCCTGCTGTTCGCCCGCGACGACGAGGGCAACATCCCGTTCGCCGGCCCCCGGCCGCCGAGCGACGATGATGCGCTCGCGCGCTTCGAGGCGCTCGCCGCGCAGGCGCCCGGGTGCGTGAGCGTCGAGCGGGCCACGATCGGGTCGGCGACGAGGTGGTCCGGATCGCCGCGCGAGCGCACGGAGCTCTCGGCCGCCCGCTTCGACCGGCAGCTCGACTGGGACTGGCGGCGCACCTCCTACAGCGGGATCACCGCCGGCGTGCACGAGGACCGGGTCGGCAGCGAGCCGGAGGAGTCGGTGGTGTACGACGAGGCCTTCTTCGACACGCCGCCGGCCGGCGGGCGCGACGACGGGGACGAGGCGTCGCTTCGAGGAGTGCCATCGCTCCTGTCCGGGGTGGCGGTCGGCGTCCATGTCGGGACATTCGTGCACCGGGTGCTCGAGCACGCCGACTTCGCTGCTCCTGATCTCGGCACGGAGCTGACGGCCTTGGTCGCGGGAGCGGACACCCGCCGTCAAGGCGAGATCGGCGCACCGAACGCGATCGTGGCCGGCTTGCGGGCGGCGATCGAGACCCCGCTCGGCCCTTCGCTTGGCGACGCCCGGCTGCGAGACGTTCAGCGCGCGGACCGCCTCGATGAGCTCGAGTTCGAGCTGCCCCTCGTCGGGGGTGACGACCCGACCGGTCGTCTTCCGGTCGCGGCGATCGGCGGGGTGCTGCGTCGCCACCTGCCGGCCGACGATCCGCTCTCCGGCTACGCCGACCGGCTCGACGACCCGGGGCTGCGCCAGCACGTCCGCGGCTACCTGACCGGCAGCCTCGACCTCGTCGTCCGGGTGCGCGACGCCGTAGGCATCCCGCGGTTCGCGGTGATCGACTACAAGACGAACTGGCTCGCCCCGCCCGGTGAGGAGCTGAGCGCCTGGCACCACCGTCCGTCCGCGCTCGCCGCGGAGATGGCCCGGTGGCACTACGGACTGCAGGCGCTCTTGTACACGGCCGCGCTGCACCGCTACCTGCGCTGGCGCCTGCCGGACTACGACCCGGAGCGCAACCTTGCCGGGGTGCTCTACCTGTTCCTGCGCGGTATGACCGGCCCAGAGACGCCGACGGTCGCCGGAGCGCCGTGCGGCGTCTTTTCGTGGGAGCCGTCGAAGGCGCTCGTGGAGGAGTTGAGCGACGTCCTCGATCACGGGTCTTCGTCGTGACCACGCTCGCGACGGCTGCGGACCCGTTCGACGTCCGTCGCGCGCGCGCCGCAACGGGTCTTCTGCGTGACTTCAACGAGGCCGGGGTGCTCGCGGCGGCTGACGTACACGTCGCGCGGCGGCTGGCCGATCTCGGCGGCGAGGAGGACGAGTGGGTATGGCTTGCCGCGGCGCTCGCGGTCCGCGGTCCGCGGCTTGGTCATGTCTACGTCGACCTGGCGACGATCCGAGCGACGGCGACGGTCGATGCCGACGAGCCGGTCGACGTCTCCGCGCTTCCGTGGCCTTCTCCCGACGCGTGGCCGAAGCGACTAGAGGCCAGTGGACTCGTCGCGGTCGGAGAGGAGGACGGTCGGCCCCACCGCCCGCTTCGTCTGGTGGGCACATCGCTCTACCTGGACCGCTACTGGCGGGAGGAGCGCCAGATAGCCGCCGACCTCCAAGCGCTGAGTGACGAGCCCCCGGAGGACGTGAAGCTCGACCTGCTCGCCGACGGCCTGGATCGGCTCTTTCCCGGTGAGACGGACACACACCAACGCTTGGCCGCGGCGGCCGCGGTGTTGAACCGGTTCGCGGTGGTCGCCGGCGGTCCGGGCACGGGCAAGACGACGACGGTCGCCCGGATCGTCGCACTGCTCAGCGAGCAGGCTTCGAGCGCAGGGGCGGCGGAGCCGCTCGTCGCCCTCGCGGCACCGACCGGCAAGGCGGCCGCCCGCCTCGAGGAGGCGGTGCACGAGCAGGCGGCGGGGCTTCCGGTAGGCGATTCGGTCTGCGCCCAGCTGCTCGCTTCGAACGCGTCGACGCTGCACCGACTCCTCGGGTGGCGCCCGGACAGCAACAGCCGCTTCCGACACCACCGCGGGAATCGGCTCCCGCATGACGTGGTCATCGTCGACGAGACGTCGATGGTGTCGCTGTCGCTGATGGCGAGGCTCGTCGAGGCGGTCCGAGCCGATGCCCGGCTCATCCTCGTCGGCGACCCGGGACAGCTCACGTCGATCGAAGCGGGCGCCGTCCTCGGCGACATCGTCGGCCCGACGGCCGAGCGCCTGCTCATGGGGGCCCCGGCTCGAAGCCGCCTCGCGCAGGTGACAGGCCATGACGTTCCTGCCGACGATCCACCGCCTGGCGTCACCGTCGGCGACGGCATAGTCGTCCTCGAGCGGGTCCATCGCTTCGGTGGTGGCATAGCCCGTGTGGCCGAAGCCATCCGGCGCGGGGACGCCGACGCGGTTTTCGAGGTGCTGGCCGACGGGCGGCACGACGTCGCGTGGATTCCGGTCGACGTCGCCGATCCCGATGCTCAGGACGAACTCGCCCCTGTCCGCGAGGGGACGGTCGCCACGGCGCGGGCGGTGATCGACGCCGCGCAGGAGGGCGCGGCGGGCCGGGCCATCGAGTGGCTCGGTGCCTTCAGGGTTCTCTGCGCGCACAGACGGGGCGCGCACGGTGTCGCGACCTGGATGGCCCGGATCGAGGGCTGGATCGCCGGCGAGGTCGACGGCTTCGGCGCCGAGGGCGACTGGTACGTGGGCCGCCCGCTGCTGGTGACCGAGAACGACTACGGCCTGCGGCTCTACAACGGCGACACGGGCGTCGTGGTCGCGAGTGGGGGAGGGGGCGTGAGTGCTGCTTTCCAGCGCGGCGGGCAGGTCGTCGAGATCCGTCCCACGAGGCTCTCGGCCGTCGAGACCGTGTACGCGATGACCATCCACAAGAGCCAGGGCTCGCAGTTCGACACGGCGGCCGTGCTGTTGCCCGGCGCTGAGTCGCAGGTGCTCACCAGGGAGCTGCTCTACACAGCCGTCACCCGAGCGCGGGAGAGGTTGATCCTGGTCGGGACCGAGGAGATGGTTCGTGCTGCCGTGGGCCGACCGGTTGCGCGCGCTTCCGGTTTGCGGGGACGGCTGTGGGATGGCCCAGCCTCGTAGGCACGAAGGCGATCTCTTTGCGGACCACTTCGGCCCCGACGTTCCTCGCTAGTGCGTGTCCGCCGGCGCCGGACCGGCGTAGGTCACGACCGGCTCGCCGTTGGGGCCGCGTTTGTACCGAATCCGCTCTCCGCCGCCGACCTCGTACTCCCAGTGATCTCGGAGCTTGCCCTTGAGTCGATGGTGGCGTGCGAGCTGGCCGGGCGGAAAGGGATTGTCGGCCAGCTCCGCATAGCACTGCCGCATCGCGTTCGGTCTGGATCTACAGAGCTGCTCCCATTGACGCTTTGCTCTTGCAAAGACCCGACCCTCACCCGCGTAGCGCTCACCGGGCGGGAAGACCTCCCGGCCGGTCATCCATCAGCCGCCTTCGCCTCCTCCTCGCTCGGAGGAAAGACCTCTTGGAGATCCGCAAGCTCGATCGGCTTGATCATGGCGGCCAGAAGCTCCGGATCCTCGTAGATCTCAGCGGTCGACGCCCATGCACGCAGGTTGCCGCGAAGGTTCTCGAGCGTGCCGCGTCTCGCGGCATCGAGCGTGTACGCGAGCAGCTCGCGCGCGAACTCCTCCACCTCATCGCGATCCAGGGAGACGAGCCACGGGTAGGCGGTCTGCGATGCCCACTCGCGCGCCGAGCGTCCGCGATTCTGCGCGTACACGGCCTGAAAGCGCGCGAGCTCGGCGACCGCCTCCTGGAGTTGGTGCTCGAAGTCCGCCTTGCGCTTGAGCTGGACGACCAGCATCTCGCCGTCGGAGTCGAGCACCGTGACCGGCTGCTCTTTGGCAGAGTCGAGCAGGAGCCGGTAGTCGCGCTGAACCTCGGTCGGACGCCAGGGAGCGCCTGGGGGACCTCGAGACGATCTGGCCCGAGTGCTGGAAGCGCCCGTCTTCGCGGTTTGTCCTCGTCCCATCGGTAGACCTCTCGGTACATACGATCTTATGTAGACGGATTGAACGTTAGCGCGTTGCCACAACGACGCCGTTGATGCGGAGGGCGACCCCACTTGAGCTGCGCCTGGTTCACCATCGAAACGACCCTTGCCCCCTGCACGCGGGAGGCTCGTCCCTCCGAGCCGAGCTACGAGATCGCGCGCAGAGCACCTTGCACCGTGCTCACGAAGTCATCCCAATACTCCGCTCCGGAGGCGGCGCTGTCGGCGACCGGCACGCCCGCGAACTGGAGCCACGGTGCGATCTCCTCGACGAGCTGCCGGGCGGCGCTCGCGCGCATGTAGTCCGACAGCTCCTCGGTTCCGGGATCGGCGAGCCAGCGCGAGAGGCGTCGCATGGCAAGCAGCACGGCCGGCCAGTTGCGGTGACTCGGGAGCTCGCTGCTCGGCATCTCGAGCAGCGCCGCCCAGCGCTCGCGCGGCGCACTGAACCGGTGCTCGTTGCCGAGCGTCACGACATCAACGACGCGGGCGGCGACGAGGGAGGCCAAGGCCTTGTGGACGTTGCGCTTCGCGTACCCGGCCGACTCCGCAACGACCTGGACTGAGACGCGCGGTGCATCGATCCCCAGCAACACCCGTGTCACCTCCGCCCGGGCCCCGACGCCGAGCAGGTGTCGTAGACGGAACCCGAAGTTCACGGGCAGGGATGTGTCGGGCGGCTGCGAGTTGCCCCTCGGCTCGATGCGCGCCCTGAGTAATCCGTGCGCGAGAAAAGCTTCGTCGGGTTCCCGAATCGGCGTAGAGGCACTCCGGAAGAGCGGCAGTGCCTCGCCCGCTCCCTCTGCGGCGCCCTTGGCGGCGAGTCGCACGCGAGGCCCGCGGCGCACAAGCCAGGTGAGCACTGCGCCAACGAGTGCCCTGTCCGCATCATCACGCGCGAGGTTGCGCAGTCTCCGTACGCTGACGAGCCGTTCGTTGCCAACGACCAATCGAGGACCTCGTCGAACAGCCGCGGGTCATCGCGGCCGACCTCGAGCGAGAAGAGCAGGAGCGCCTCTGGGTCGGTCGCCCACGGATCGCGGCGTTCGGCGCGTGCCAGGACGCCCATCTGGCTCCACTGGGCCCAGCAAAACGCGCGAGCGCGCTCGCTGACCTCCCCCCTAAGCGTCGAGATCGACACGCTCGACTCCAAGATGGCGCAGTACCCGCTCGAGCCCGTCCCGGAAGCCCGGCGACGGGTCGTGCGTCCGCGTCCAGCGTGCGGCGGCTATGAGCTCCTGCTCGCTCGGACGCAGGTGACGCAGATCGGACTCGTGCTGGCCCGGTCCCTGATCGACCAGCGCATAGAGCTTGAAGTGAATCTGATCGAACCGCGACGCGAAATGCACCGTGAGCGCCGGTCCGTAGCGGCGCTCCTCGAGCTCCGACCGACCACTGACCGACCGCCGCTGCTCCGCGACGTGCTCGCCGCCAGAGGTCTCGGCCTCGCTCCGAACGGGTAGCCGGCCGACCGTCGCGGGTAGTCGCAAGCCATGGTGAGGGGCGAGGTCGCGTTCGTGCTCGGCGGGGGCGGGCATCTCGGCGCGCACGAGGTCGGGATGCTGCGGGCGCTGCTCGAGCGCGGGATCGTCCCCGATCTCGTCGTCGGTACGTCGATCGGCGCGATCAACGGGGCGGCGGTCGCGGCCGAGCCGACGACCGACGCGATCTCGCGGCTGAGCGACGTCTGGACGCGGATCGAGCGCAGCGACGCCTTTGACGCCTCGATCGTCGGCCGCCTGGCCACGCTCGCGCGCAGCCGCACGCATCTTCACGACAACGGCGCGCTGCGCGGGCTGCTCGAGGAGTCGCTCCCGGCCGGCCGGATCGAGGACCTGGCCGTGCGCTTCGAGTGCGTCGCGGCGTGCGTCGAGACCGCGTCCGAGCGCTGGTTCGCCTCCGGGCCGCTCGTGGACGCCGTCCTCGCCTCCTCGGCCGTGCCCGGCATCCTGCCGCCGGTCGAGATCGGCGGAGAGCACTTCCTCGACGGCGGGATCGTCAACAGCATCCCGGTGGGCCGGGCGGCCGCGCTCGGCGCCCGAGAGATCTATGTGCTGCACGTCGGCCGGCTCGAGCGGCCGCTCGAGCCGCCCCGCTGGCCCTGGCAGGTCGGGCTCGTGGCCTTCGAGATCGCCCGGCGTCATCGCTTCTTCGGCGACCTGGCTGCGCTGTCTGACGACATCGACGTCCACCTCATGCCGACGGGCCGGACGAACTCGCCCCCGGGGCTCTCGGGCCTGCGCTTCGGGGACACGTCGAAGATCCCCGACCACATCGCGAGCGCCTACGAGGCATCGGCTCGCTACCTGGACTAGGAGCGGGGCGGCCGGCGGTGATGCCCGTCCCGCCGAGGGTGCTGCGCCGGTTGGTGCTGGCGCCTCTCGTCGCCGTGACCGAGGCGGTCCTGATCGTGGCCTCGCCCGTCCTGCTGCTGGTCGCCGCCTTCCTGTCGCCGCTCTTCGGCGGCGCCCGGCCGCTGCGGATCACGGCGATCGTGCTCGCGTTCGCGGCCTACCACCTGGCCGCGACGATGGCGTGCCTCGGGCTGTGGGTCGCCAGCGGCTTCGGCCGTCGGGCGGGCTCCGAGCCCATGCAGCGCGCCCACTATGCGGTCATGCGGTGGTTCGTCGCGGGGGTCTACCGGCCGATCCTCAGGCTGTCCCGGGTCGAGGTGAGCGTGTCCGCGTCGCCTGCCGCCGAAGCAGCCCTCTCCGCCACCGGCCGGCCCGTGCTCGTGCTCAGCCGGCACGCCGGGGAGGGGGACACGCTGCTCGTCATCCACGAGCTGCTGTGCCGGCGCGACCGCGGGCCTCGGGTGGTGATGCACGAGGCCCTCAAGCTCGACCCGCTGATCGACGTGCTCGGAGACCGCCTGCCGAACCGCTTCGTCGACCCGCGCGGGGGCGACACCGAGGTCGAGATCGCCGCGATGGCCGAGGAGCTCGACGAGCGCGCCGCGCTCGTGATCTTCCCCGAGGGCGGAAACGTCACCGAGGAGCGTCGCCAGAAGAGCATCGAGCGCCTCGAGCGCGGCGGGCACGCCGAGCAGGCCGGCTGGGCACGGGAGATGCGCCACGTGAGCGCGCCGCGACCGGGCGGCACGCTTGCTGCTATCGAGGCGGCGCCCGAGATCGACGTCGTGGTCATGGGCCACGTCGGCTTCCCGATCGGGCTGGGTGAGGTCTGGCGCCTGCTTCCCGACCCGCAGACGATCGAGGTCCGGCTCTGGCACGAGTCGGGAGGCGCTGTCCCAGTCGATCGCGACGAGCGGATCGACTGGCTGTTCGGATGGTGGTTGAAGCTCGACGCGTGGGTGGAGGAGCGTGAACGCGCGCGCGGGACCGCGCCAGGGTACGGCGCGGAGGGTTCCGAGACTCCAAGCGCCGAAGGATGACTCAAGCCGCTCTTCGGTCGAGGCGGGCCCAGGTCCCGCCTACCGGTGGAGGAGCCGCCTGCGCTCCCCCAACCCGGGACGCCGTCGCCTCGCTTCCGCGCCCCCACGGCCACAGCCTGTGCGTCCAGGGACGCAGCTCCGGATCCGAGTCGACGGGTCGGGCGGGGGCCTGTGGCGCCCATGAGCATCCGCGCCGACGCGGAGATCACAGACTGGAGCCGCGTCGAGGACGGACCGGGTGACGGCGACGCGCTGGACGTGATCGATCGGTGGATCGCCGAGGCCGGCGACCGCCGTCGCATAGCCGTCGTGGGCCGGCGCTGGATCAAGCCGATGGAGACGCTCGGCGAGTACTGGTACGTGCGGGCGAACCGGCCGAGACCGACAGGAGGGGCCTGTCCGGGGCTGGCGTATCGCGACTGCTCGCTCTATCTCAGCGACGTCTCCGACGACGCGGTGTACCGGGTCTCCCTGCGGTAAAGGGAGAGGGCTGGCAGATGCGCTCAGGCGGCCCGGCTGTCGGGGTACATGCCCGCGGGAGCGGTCCCGGAGACTCCTTTTCGCTGCCGTACTTCGAGGTTGATGACCTGTCGGCCGGGTTGGAGCGGGTGACGAGCGTCGGTGGAACCGTCATCCACCCCTGGCCGATCTGCAAGGACTCCGAGGGAAGCCTCTTCGGCCTGGCTCAGCCCTGAGAATCCTCCACTCGAGCTCCTTCTAGCGGGCCGAGTTGCACGGTCTCATGGTTGAGAGCGGCAGCCTTTCGTGTGTCAGTGACGCTCGGTGTAGAACATATCATGCTACAGTGGCTACCGTCATGCCCCGCTCGCTCCACGTCCGTCTCGACACCGGCTCCGAAGCAGCGCTCAACCTCGTGCGAGCGGAAGGGCTCAACGACTCCGAGGCGGTCCGAACAGCCCTCCGGGAAGCCGCCGCTCGCCGGCGCACTCGTTCAGCACTCCGGGAGGAGGCCTCGCGGCTGGCCGCGGACCCGGACGATCGCGCCGAGATGGACCTCATCCGCGAGCAGATGGCGGAGCTCGCGCCCCCTGACCTCGAATAGGCGAGATGGTCCGAGGCGAGGTCTTTCGGCTGCGCGCACCCCGCTCGGCTCACGGTCACGAGCAGCGGGGCGCCCGCTACGCCGTGGTTGTCCAGCCAGACGAACTGCTCGAGCTCAGCACGACCCTCGTCGCCCCTACGTCCAGGGGGGCGCGGCCCGCCAGGTTCCGACCGGTGATCGACCTCGACGGCGAAGAGACCCGCCTTCTGGCCGAGCAGACGACGGTGGTCGATCCCCAGCGTCTCGGCCGCTCAGCGGGCCGCTTGGACGCAGCCGAGCTACGGGCTGTCGACGAGGCGCTGGCGCTCGTGTTCGGTATGTAGGAGGGGCCATGCCCGGTCTGCGGGGAACTCGCGCGCTGCGGCGACGACGGCAAGCGCTATACGACGCTCGGCTCGGAGACGGCGCTCGACACCACGGGCTCGCGGTGCTGGCGCCGGCCTGACCCAGCGCGCGCTGACCCCGCGCGGCCTCCTCAGCGTACGACGAGCGGAGTCTCCACCACGCCGCCCTCGGGATCGCGCAGCTCGATGGCCTCGAGCGAGCCGTCCTCGCTCACCTCACCCACCGGGTGTACGCGAATTCGCTCCTCGTCAACCTCGACGATCAGGAAGTGGCCCGCGCTCGCCCATGCGCGCGTACCGGCGGTCTCGAAGTCGGTCGGGGGCTCGGACCGAAGCTTGCCGGCGGCTCCGCTGATCACGTAGTGGATCCCGTCGACGATCGAGTACTGGAAGTTGTGCTCGTGGCCGCTCAGCATGAGGCTCACGCCCGCCTCGCGGAAGAGGGGCACGAGCCGTTCGACCAGTCCCGGCGTCGAGCCGTGCTTGGGCCCCGCGCAGTAGGGCGGATGGTGGGAGAAGGGAATCTGCCAGCGGGCGGACCCGCCGCCGCCGCGACGCAGCGTCTCGCGCACCCACTCGAGGTGCTCGGGGTTGTCGAAGTAGTGCTCGACGTCGAGCTCGCCGGCGATCGAGGTGTCGATGCAGACGAACTCGACCAGGCCGCCGAGGCCGAAGCTGTAGAACAGGCCCGGGTCGAGCGACGCGCGGCCAGCCTCGACCCAGGGGCGGAAGCGGTGCTCGAGGAAGAAGTTGTCGTCGAGCTGGTCGCGGTCGTCGGAGTGCTCGGTCTCCTCGGTGTCGTGGTTCCCGACCGTCGGGAAGAAGGGGATGCGGTTCAGCAGGTAGCGGTAGGGCTGGTAGAAGCTCGGGTACCAGTCGTCGTCCTCCGCGCCCGTGCCGGACACGGTGTCCTCGTCGCCGAGGTAGATGTTGTCGCCGGTGGTGAGCACGACCCGCACGTCGTGCACGGTCGCCGCGCGCTCGAGCGCGGCCCCGAGCCGTAGCTGTCGCTTGCCGTCCTCGCCCTGCTCGTAGATCCCGATCCCGAAGTCACCGAGGACGGCGAAGGTCACCGGCACGCGCGCATCTTGAGCGGGGAAGGTCCGGAAGCGGTTGTCGTAGCTCCTTCCCGCGCGGACGAGGGT